>JAUNRO010000236.1 GCA_030544185.1 Propionibacteriaceae bacterium
CAGCCCCAGCGAGTTCGCCTTGGCGACGAAGCGGTCGAAGGCGTCCCAGTCACCCAGGTCGGGGTGCAGCGCGTCGTGACCGCCGGCGGTGTTGCCGATCGCCCACGGCGAGCCGGGCTCGCCCTCGGCCGGGGTCAGGGTGTTGTTCTTGCCCTTGCGGAACTGGTCACCGATCGGATGGATCGGGGGCAGATAGACGACGTCGAAGCCCATCTCGGCGGCCGCCTCGAGCCGCTCGTGGGAGGTGTCGAAGGTGCCGGAGGTCCACACCCCGGTCTCGGGGTCCTGCGTCGCGCCCTGGGAGCGGGGGAAGAACTCATACCACGCGCTGAACAGCGCGCGCTGCCGGTCGACGAACAGCGGGTAGTCCGGCGTCGCGGTGACCAGCCGGCGCGGGCCGAAGATCCGCATCAGCTCGTCGGACTCCTCGCCCAGCAGATCATGGGCGAGATAGCGGCCCTCGATGTTCGGATCGCACCGCCGGGCCAGTTCCTCCAGGCGCTGGCCCGCTCCCGGCGAACCCCCGGCGTACGCCGCCTCCGCGGCCTCGGTGAACAGCAGCCGGCCCTCGCCGCAGACCAACTCGACATCCATCGCGGCCGGGAGCTTGATCTCGGCGTGATGGGACCACGTCCCCCACGGGTCGTCCCAGGCCTCGACCCGGAATGTCCACGCGCCCTCGTGGCCGGGGCGCACCCAGGCCTCCCAGCGGTCGAAGCCGGCGGGCTCACAGGGCACCATCCGGGCGCGGGTGACGCGGCCCTCCGGGTCGGTGAGCACGGCCGTGGCGGCGACGGAGTCGTGGCCCTCGCGGAAGACCGTGGCGCGGATGGGGATGAGCTCATCCACGGCGGCCTTCGCGGCGTACGCCCCGCCCTCCAGGACGGGCTCCACCTTGGTCACCGGGAACCGGCCGATGACATGGCCCAGTTCACTGGTGAGCGTGGTCGTTGGGCTGGACGGGACGGGCTGTGCGGAACTCAAGGCAGTCACGCTCCCAAACTATCGGGGGCGGCCCCGGGTGTGCAGCCGGGCCACGAGGAGAAGCCCGAGCCGGCGACTCGCCGGGCGACTTGTCGGCGATGGGGTCATGCGCGCCGGTGGGCGCTAGTTTGTGCGCGTGCGTGCGATTCGTAGATTCATTGTTCAGCCCGTCCTCCCGGATTCCCTGAAGCCGCTGGAGGAACTGTCGACGAACCTCCGGTGGGCCTGGCACCAGGACACCAAGGAGCTGTTCCGCGCGATCGACCCGGTGCTGTGGGAGGTCACCAAGAGCGACCCGATCCAGCTGCTCTCCCAAGTCCAGCCGGAGCGGCTGGAGGTGTTGGCCAACGACCCGAAGTTCGTCCGGAACTTGAAGCGGGCCGAGGCGGACCTCCACGAATATCTCAAGGGCGATCTCTGGTTTCAGGGTTATGCCGCCGAGCAGGAAGCGCCGAGCGCGATCGGTTATTTCTCCGCGGAGTTCGGGATCTCGGAGGTCCTGCCGATCTATTCCGGTGGCCTCGGCATCCTCGCGGGCGATCATCTGAAAGCGGCCTCCGACCTGGGCGTACCGATCATCGGCGTCGGCCTGCTCTATCGCCATGGCTATTTCCGGCAGTCGTTGAATTCGCACGGGTGGCAGCAGGAGTGGTATCCCACGCTGGACACCAGCTCCCTGCCCATCGAACCGCTGTCGGAGAACGGCGCTCAGGTGACGATCGAGGTCCCGCTGCGCGGCCGGCCGTTGCGGGCCGCGGTGTGGGTGGCCCAGGTCGGCCGGGTCCCGCTGCTGCTGCTCGATGCCGATGTCGACGGCAACAGCGACGACCAGCGGATCATCACCGACCGGCTCTATGGCGGCGGGAGCGATCACCGCCTGGCCCAGGAGGTGCTGCTCGGCATCGGTGGCATCCGGGCGCTGCGCGAGTTCTGCCGGATCAGCGGCCATCCCGCCCCCGATGTCTATCACTGCAACGAGGGCCACGCGGGGTTCCTGGGCCTGGAGCGGATCCGCGAATACATCGTTGCCGGAATGGACTTCGACACCGCCGTCGAGAAGGCCCGCGCCGGGAACGTCTTCACCACCCACACCCCGGTGCCGGCCGGCATCGACCGGTTCTCGCGCGAGATCATCGTCGACCAGTTCCAGAGCTTCGACGGCCTGCCGCTGGACCGCATCCTCGCGTTCGGCGCCGAGGACTATGCCGGGGGCGATCCGAGCCGGTTCAACATGGCGGTCATGGGCTTCCGGCTCGGTCAGCGCGCGAATGGTGTGTCCGAGCTGCACGGGCAGGTGTCGCGCGAGATGTTCACGGGGCTGTGGCCGGCGTTCGACACCTCCGAGGTGCCGATCGGCTCGATCACCAACGGCGTGCACCACCGGACGTGGATCCATCCCGAGCTGCTGGAGCTGCTCGAGAGCCCGGTGTCGGACACCGAGCGCGTCATCGACGGCTATGACTGGTCGGCGCTGGAGCGTGTCGACTCCCACACGATCTGGGCGCTGAAACGGCAGATGCGTGGTGATCTCGTCAGCATGGCGCGCGAGCGGCTCGAGGCAAGCTGCCGGGCGCGCGGGATCAACAGCGACTGGGTGCCTGACGCCCTCGACCCGCACATCCTCACCTTCGGCTTCGCCCGGCGCGGTGCGTCCTATAAGCGGCTGACGCTGATGCTGCGCGACCGGAACCGGCTGAAGCGGCTCCTGCTTGACCCCGAGCGCCCGATCCAGATCGTGATCGCCGGCAAGTCCCATCCGGCCGATGACACCGGCAAGGCGCTGATCCAGGAGATGGTGCAGTTCGCCGATGCCGAGGACATCCGGCACCGGATCGTGTTCCTGCCGGACTATGACATCTCGCTGGCCCGCCCGCTCTATCCCGGCTGCGATGTCTGGATCAACAACCCGCTGCGGCCCTATGAGGCCTGTGGCACCTCAGGGATGAAGGCCTCCCTCAACGGGGCGGCCAACCTGTCGATCCGCGACGGCTGGTGGGATGAGTGGTATGCCCCGGAGTGGGGCTGGGAGATCCCCTCCGCCGAGGCCATCGCCGATCCGGTGGCGCGCGACGACGCCGAGGCCCGCTCGATGTATGACATCATCGAGAACGAGATCGTCCCCCGCTACTACGACCGCGATTCCAGTGGCGTGCCGCAGCGCTGGGTGCAGATGATCCGCGACACGATCTCCGGGCTGGGGCCCAAGGTTCTCGCCTCGCGGATGGTCCGTGATTACGTGACCAAGCTGTACGCCCCGGCGGCGCGCGCGGACAGCATCATGACCGCGGACAAGGCGGCTGAGCTGGCCCAGTGGAAGCGCCGCGTCCGCGCCGCGTGGCCGCAGATCCGGGTGGATCACGTCGAGGTCGGCACCGCCGGTGGCACCGTGGAGATCAATGCGGAGTTCCCGGTCAGCGCCGTCGTGCGGCTGGGCGAGCTGCGGCCCGAGGACGTCGAGGTGCAGCTGGTCGCCGGTCATGTCGATGCGCACGACGAGCTTCATGACGTCCGGCGCTATCCGATCGAGGACTGGATCGATGCCGAGGACGGCAACCGCCGCTATCGGATCACCAAGCACGCGCGTCACACCGGCTCCATCGGTGTGACCGTCCGCGTCGTGCCCAAGCACGAGTTGCTCGTGAACGATGCCGAACTCGGCATCGCGACCCTGCCGCACGGTGGTCTCTGATTCTGCTCATAGCACCGCCCCGGGGCCCGTGTGGGCCCGGGGCGAGGCGCGACGCTCGGGGGCGCCCGGCCGGCGCCGCTGGTGGATCGTCCTCCTGCTCGCGCTGGCCGCCGGGATCGGCCTGCTGGCGTACCCTCTCCTGCCCGTCACCCAGCACACCGCCACCTACCGCTGGGACGGGGCGGAACCGGCTGCCCTCCCGCTGAGCCCCTATCGCCCGGAGCGGCTGACCGTCGCGGCGGACTGCCGCACCGAAGGTGTCTTGCTGGAGACGGTGCAGGCGGTCGACGAGGGCTTGCGCACCGGCTCCGGCACGATCACCCGCCGGGAGCAGGTGCTGGCCCTGAGCCTGCGCACCGAGCGTGCGCTGATCGAGCTGGGCGACTGCAGCCGGTTGGAGATCGACATCACCGGTGACCGGGTCGCGGTCAGCCAGGACGGCACCGTCACCGACGAGATCCCGGGGGATCACCGCCCGGCGATCGACAGCCTGGCCTCGGGCCCCGGGGTGACCGGGGTCTCCGCGGTCGTGGTCGCCGACACCCAGTGGGACTCCTCACCCAGCACGCTGAAGATCGTCGTCGGCACCGTGAGCGCGGCGCTCCTCGCGGTGGCCCTGGCGCTGGCCGCGCTGGGGGACTCACCACGCCGGCGCTGGCAGGCCGGGCGCCTGCGCCCGGGCGCGGACGACGGCGTGGTCCTTGGGGCGATCGTGTTGGGCGTGATTGCCGGGGGCGCAACCGACGACGACGGCTTCATCGCCCAGATCATGCGGACGCGCGAGATGAGCGGCTATATCGGCAACTATGTGCGCTGGAACAACGCGCCGGAGGCGCCGTTCGGCTGGTTCTATGACCTCTATGCGCTGTGGGGCACGATCTCGATGGAACCGGTGTGGCTGCGGATCCTCCCCGCCCTCCTCGGTGTCCTCGCCTGGCTCGTGCTGCGGCACGGCCTCGCGCCGCGGCTGCTGCCCGGACTGACGGGGCAGACGGGGCCGGTGCGCACACCCATGCGCATCGCTCTCGCTGCCGGATTCACCCTGCTGTGGCTGGTGTTCTGCAATTCGCTGCGCCCGGAGATCTTCTTCGCCCTCGGCAGCGGCGTCGTGCTGCTGTGCGTACTCGATGCGCTCCACCGGCGCAGCACCTGGCCGCTGCTGGTGGGCGCCCTCGTCGCCGGCCTCACCGTCGGCACCGGTCCGACCGGCCTGGTCGCGATCGCCCCGTTCGTCGTGGCGGGCCCGCGCCTGTGGCGGTGGCTGCGCCCCACCGGGCTCCGCGGGCTCGCGGTGGCCGCCACGTCGCTCGCCGCGCTCGGCGCCGTCGTGCTGCTGATGTTCGCCGATCAGACCCTCGCCAGCATCGCCTCGGCCAACCACGCCCGGACGGAGTTCGGGCCGATCTATCCGTTCTGGGAGGACTACCAGCGCTATTGGAAGCTCTGGTGGTCGTTCGCCGCCCGCCAGTTCAGCGTCTATCTCAGCGTCATCGCCCTGGCCTATCTGACCTGGCGGTGGCGTCGCCGCTCCGTATCACTTTCACCCGC
>JAUNRO010000237.1 GCA_030544185.1 Propionibacteriaceae bacterium
GCTTCCCGATCGGCGCCTGCATTGCCACGGGGAAGGCGGGCGACCTGCTTCAGCCGGGCGCCCACGGCACCACCTTCGGCGGCAATCCTGTCGCCGCCGTCGCCGCGCTCGCGGTCATCCAGATCATCCACCGCGATGGCCTGCTCGCCCACGTCACGGCGATGGGGGAGCGGCTCGCGGCCGGGATCGAGGCGCTGGACCATCCGCGGATCGCGGGCGTACGCGGGCGGGGGCTGCTGCAGGCGATCGCACTGACCGACCAGAGTGCAGCCGCGGCATCCGATCGCGCGCTGGATCTGGGCTTCGTCATCAACGCCCCACGGCCCGATGTGCTGCGCATCGCCCCGCCGTTGGTCATCACCGCCGACCAGATCGACAGCTTCGTCGCCGCGCTGCCCGCGATCCTGGAGGCGAGCGCCGCATGAGCCCGCGCCACTTCCTGTGTGATGACGATCTGACCCCGGCCGAGCAGGCCGAGGTCCTCGCGCTGGCCGCGGAGATGAAGGCCGACCCGTTCGCCCATCGTCCATTCGAGGGCCCGCGCTCGGTCGCGATCCTCAGTGACAAGTCGACGCTGCGGACCCAGCTGTCCTTCCACGCCGGCGTCGCCGAGCTCGGCGGCAACCCGATGCTGGTCGACGGCCGCCTCGCGGGCATCGGCGACCGCGAATCCATCGCGGACTCGGCCCGCATCCTCAGCGGCCACGCCGCCGCAATCGTGTGGCGCACCGGCGCCCACGCGCGGATCGACGAGATGGCCGAGCACGCGAGCGTACCCGTCATCAACGCCCTCACCGACGAACTCCATCCCTGCCAGGTGCTCGCCGACCTGCAGACGATTGCAGAGCACAAGGGCCCCCTGGCCGGCCTCCGCTTCGCCTATGTCGGCGACGGGGCCAACAACATGGCCAACTCCTATCTCCTGGGTGGGGCGCTCGCCGGGATGCACCTGCGTCTCGGCTCTCCGGAGCGCTATCAGGCCGATCCCGCGATCGTCGCCCGGGCCGAGGCGATCGCCGCCACCACCGGTGGCTCGGTCCTGGTCACCGATTCGGCGGCCGAAGCGGTGGATGGTGTCGATGTGGTCGCGACCGACACCTGGGTGAGCATGGGACAGGAGGCCGAGAACGAGGCCCGCCTGGCCGCCCTCGCCGCCTACTCCGTCACCACCCAGCTCGTCGCCCACGCCGACCCGGATGCGATCGTGCTGCACTGCCTGCCCGCCTATCGCGGCAAGGAGATCACCGCCGAGGTCATCGACGGCCCGCGTGCGGTGGTCTGGGACGAGGCCGAGAACCGGCGCCACGCGCAGAAGGCGATCCTCACCTTCCTGGACCGCGAGGCCCGGGCATGACCGCAGCGCCCGAGGGGGCCGCCGCCATCCGCGGCGCGATGGTCACCAAGACGGCGCGCCAGGCGACGATCACCGAGCTCATCAGTGCCGGTCAGATCCGCTCCCAGACGGAGCTCGCGGACCTGCTCGCCGACCGGGGGATCAAGGTCTCCCAGGGCACGGTCTCGAAGGACCTGCTCGAGCTGGGTGCGACGCGCATCCGGGCGGTGGACGGGTCCTTGGTCTACGCCGTGCCGGGCGAGGGCGGCGACCGGTCCGCCCAGGCCGGAGTCTCCCACGCCGCCGACCACCGGCTCGCCCGGCTGTGCGGTGAACTGCTCATCTCCGCCGAGCCCTCGGCCAACCTGATCATCCTGCGCACCCCACCCGGGGCCGCGCAATATCTTGCCTCGGCGATCGACAAGGCGGCGTGGCCGAGCATCCTCGGTACGATCGCCGGCGACGACACCGTCCTCGTCATCACCCGCGAGACCAAAGGCGGCCAGGGCGTGGCGAACCGCCTGCTCGCCCTGTCCGAGCCCCGGCCCTGACCCCGAATGGATCCCATGCAGCACGACCACGAGAACCGCACCCCCGCCGACTCGCCTGCCGGGGAGGGGGTGCTCTGGGGCGGCCGGTTCGCCGGTGGCCCGGACGAGGCGATGTTCGCGCTGAGCAAGTCGACCCAGTTCGACTGGCGGCTCGCGCGCCATGACCTGCTCGGCTCCCTTGCCCACGCCAAGGCGTTGCGGGCGGCCGGGTTGCTGACGGAGGAGGAGTACGCCGGGCTGGCCGCGGGTCTCACCGACATGCTCGCCGACGTCCAGTGGCCGGGTCGCGAGGGCGGTCGGCCCATCGCTCCGGCCGAGACCGATGAGGACGTGCACGGCGCTCTCGAACGCATCCTGATCGAGCGGATCGGATCGGAGCTGGGCGGGCGGCTGCGGGCCGGCCGCTCCCGCAACGACCAGATCGCCACGCTCGTGCGGATGTATCTCCGCGACGAGGCCCGCGCGATCGCCGGCGGCGTCGTCGGCGTCGTCGGAGCGCTGCTCGAGCAGGCGCTGTTCCATCTGGGACCCCAGCCGGCGCTTCCGGCACAACGGACGGCGCCTCGGCCGACGGTCATGCCGGGGCGTACCCACCTCCAATCCGCCCAGCCCATTTTGCTGAGCCATCATCTGCTGGCCCACGTTTGGCCCTTGCTGCGCGATGTGCAGCGGCTGCAGGACCTGGACAAGCGGCTGGCCGAGAGTCCCTATGGTTCGGCGGCTCTGGCGGGGAGCTCCCTGGGGTTGGATCCGGAACTCGTGGCGCGGGAACTCGGCTTCGACGCCTCGGTGCCCAACTCGATCGACGGCACTGCGGCCCGCGACCTGGTGGCGGAGGCCGCCTTCGTCCTCGCCCAGATCGGGGTGGATCTGTCGCGGATCAGCGAGGAGGTCATCCTCTGGTCGACCGTGGAGTTCGGGTTCGCGACGCTGTCGGACGCCTGGTCGACGGGCTCGAGCATCATGCCGCAGAAGAAGAATCCTGACGTTGCGGAGCTGGCCCGGGGCAAGGCGGGGCGGTTCATCGGAAATCTGACGGGCCTGATGACGACGCTCAAAGGCCTGCCCCTGGCCTACAACCGGGATTTGCAGGAGGACAAGGAACCGGTCTTCGACACCATCGACCAGCTGCATGTCCTGTTGCCGGCGATGGCCGGAATGCTCGGCACGCTCACCTTTCACCCGGATCGGATGGGGGCGCTCGCTCCGCGCGGCTTCTCCCTCGCGACGGATGTGGCGGATTGGCTGGTCCGCCAGCGGGTTCCGTTCGCCCAAGCGCATGAGATCGCCGGGGCGACGGTGCGCTATTGCGAGGAGCGGGGCCTCGAACTCTCCGATCTGACGGCCGAGGACCTGCCCGGGATCGCGCCGGAACTCACGCCGGACGTCTTGGGCGTACTCACGGTCGAGGGGTCCGTCGGCAGCCGGGACGGGCGAGGTGGGACTGCTGTCGAGCGCGTCCGCGAACAGCTCGGGCAGGCCGATGTGGCGCGCCTGGCCGCAGAGGAATGGGCCTGGTCCAGGACTCCGGGCGAATCTCCGTTCACCTGGGCCCCGGACCTCTGACCGCCCTGGAATGGCCGTGCGAGCGGCGGGGGGCGTCGCTAGGGTGGGCGCCGTGAATGCACTGTTGGACGAACTGATGTGGCGCGGCCTCGTCGCCGACTCGACGAACGCCGAGGCACTCTCGGCGCATCTGGAGGCGGGGCCGATCACGTCCTATGTGGGTTTCGACCCTACCGCGCCGAGCCTGCACATCGGTCACCTCGTGCAGTTGATCGTGGTCCGACACCTCCAGGCCGCCGGGCATCACCCGATCCTGCTCGTCGGTGGCTCGACCGGCTTGATCGGTGATCCGAAGCAGACCGGTGAGCGGGTGATGAACACTGCCGAGGTCGTCGCCGGCTGGGTTGACCGGCTGGCTGAGCAGGTCAGCGGTTATGTGGATTTCGACGGGCCCAATCCGGCCCGGCTCGTCAACAACTATGACTGGACTTCCGAGATCTCCACGCTCGATTTCCTGCGCGATATCGGCAAGCACTTCAGTGTGAACCGGATGCTCGATCGCGATGTCGTGGCGCGGCGGCTGGAGTCGGGCATCTCATACACCGAGTTCAGCTATGTGCTGTTGCAGTCGCTGGATTATCGAGAGCTCTATCGGCGCTATGGCTGCACGCTGCAGACCGGTGCGCAGGACCAGTGGGGCAATATCACCGCGGGCATCGATTTCACCCGGCGCACCGAGCAGGCGACCGTGCATGGGCTGGTGACTCCGTTGTTGACCAAGGCGGATGGCACGAAGTTCGGCAAGACGGAGTCCGGCACGGTCTGGATCGATGCCGAACTCACCAGTCCCTATGCGTTCCACCAGTTCTTCTTGAATACCGAGGACGAAAAGGTCATCGACTATCTGAAGGTGTTCTCCCCGCGCACTCGCCAGGAGATCGAGGATCTGGCCCGGCAGCTGGCGGAGGAGCCGCACAAGCGCGCCGCCCAGCGCGCACTGGCCGATGACATCACCGACCTGGTGCACGGGATGAGCGAGCGGGAGGCTGCGGTGTCCGCGGCCGGTGCCCTGTTCGGTCGCGGCGAGCTGAGCGCGTTGACCCCGGGCACGCTCGCCGGCGTCCGCCGTGAGGTCGGCGGTGGACTCGTCGAAGCGGGCGACGAACTCCCACTTGTCGTCGATGCGCTGGTTGCTGCCGGGGTGGTGCCGAGCAAGGGAGCGGCCCGGCGGGCGATCACCGAGGGCGGGGCCTATCTCAACAACGCCAAGGTGACCGACGACCAGGCGCGGCTGACGCCGGAGGACCTGCTGCACGGGCGTTTCGCCGTCCTGCGCCGGGGGAAGAAGACCGTGGGCCTCGTCGAGCTCGACCGCTGATTTGACACCGGTCCTGCGGACACGTAATGTTCACCAAGGCCTGAACGAGGCACGGCAACGCCGGGCGCGACGATCAGGACCCACCCAACCACAACGACTGTGACCGAACAGGTGTGTCTTCCACTTGAAGCCACTTTGTTGGGCGCAACAGTTGTGCGCGGGTGAATCGCCTGCGCGATTCACTCCGATATCTGCGGGAAATGTCCCGCCTATTTCGGAATTCGCCGACCCATTAAATGGGTGCCAAATGCGGCAGCAGCCGAGTTTGACAGCCAGGGAAACGGTGATAACGTAGGACCGGTCCGCAAGGGGGAAGCCTCGAAACGGACCGCACTGGAAAGGCTAGCGGGATTTGACTCCCACGAGCTGATCCAGTAAAGTATACGAGTCGCCCCACGCGAGTTCGAGTTTTTGGGTGAGTGTGGTGTGTGTGCGGTTTTTGAGA
>JAUNRO010000238.1 GCA_030544185.1 Propionibacteriaceae bacterium
CCGGTCCCGGGCGGAACAGGGAGATGTCGATGATGATGTCGGTGAAGTCGCTGGGGCCGAACTTGCCCACCAGCTCACGCTGGCCGGGCGATTCGATCTGGAAACAGCCCAGCGTCCGCGCCTCGCCGATCAGCCGATAGGTGGCCGGATCGGCGAACCCTTCGGCGGCGAGCGCCTCCAGGTCGACCCGTTGCGTCGTGGTGCGCTCGATCTCGGCCACCGCGTGGGACATGGCCGATTGCATGCGGATGCCCAGCACGTCGAGCTTGAGCAGGCCGATGTCCTCCGCATCGTCCTTGTCGAACTGACTCATCGGAAACCCCGCGAAACTCGCCTCGACCGGGGTGCGATCGAGGAGGGTGGCGTCGGAGATCAGCACGCCGCAGGGGTGCAGTGCGATGTGACGGGGCAGCCCGTCGAGGGATTCGACGAGGTCGAACAGCAGATCCAGACGCCGTTCGGCGAGCCCGGCGGCGCGCAGCTCGGGCAGGTCGCGCCGCGCCGCCCGGGCGTCGCGGGCGCGGATGTGCGGGAACGCCTTCGCGATGGCGTCGATCTCCCCCGGCGGCAGGCTGAGCGCGGCGCCGGCGTCGCGGACCGCGTGGCGCACGCGATAGGTCTCCAGCATGGCCACACAGGCCACTCGCTCGCTGCCGAAGGTGTCGAGGATCGCCCGATAGATGTCCTCGCGGCGGTGGGACTCGACGTCGAGGTCGATATCGGGCAGGGCCCGGCGCAGCGGCGACAGGAACCGCTCCATGATCAGGCCGTGGCGGATCGGGTCGACCCCGGAGACGCCGAGAAGATAGTTGACCAGCGAGCCCGCACCCGACCCGCGGGCCGCGACCCGGCAGCCTTGGGCGCGCACCAGGGCGACGATATCGGCGACCGTGAGGAAATAGGGCGCGAAGCCCAGCTGGCCGATCACGGCGAGCTCGTCGGCGAGCCGGTCGCGGGTGCGCCGGTCGGCGTGGCCGTAACGGACCGCGAGGCCCGCTGCACAGCGCTGCGTGAGCAGGGCCTGGGCGTCGGTGGCCTGCTGGCCGCCGCCGAGGAGCTCCAGCTCGGGCAGGTGGACCTCGCCCAGGCCGAGGTCGGCGCGCGGGTCGAGACGGCAACGCAGCGCCAGCATCCGGGTGTCGTGGACCAGTCGCTGCGCGCCGCGCGGGCCGCGGCCCGCACGCCGGGCGAGGTTCTCGGCGATCTCGAGCATCTCCTTGCCGGATTTGAGCCAGCCCTCGGCGTTGCGGCGCTCGACGTTGTGGGCTGACAGTGGGACCAGCCGGCGGGCGCAGTCGAGCACGTCGACGGTGGGTGCCTGGCCACGGTGCGCCATCCGCACCGCATTGGTGAGGACGGCGGTGGTGTTCGTGACGTCGGCGAGCGCGAGCATCCGGGCCGCGTGGGTGGTGGAGTGGGGCCCGTCACCAGGGAGTTGGTGATCGGTGACAGCGACGACCAGCGCCCCGGGTGGGAGTCGGGAGCGCCAGGCGCTGAGGTGGCCCTCGGCGAGGTCGCGCCGGCGATGGACCGCGGCACCGAGCTCGGAGTCGGCGCCCAGCACGACCACCAGCCCACCGTCCGCGGCGAAGCGGGTGATCACGTCGGCGTCGGCGACCGCACGGCCCCGCGTACCCCCCAGATGCACCTGGGAGACCAACCGGCACAGCGCCGACCAACCCGTGCCGGAGGTGGCGAGCAGCACCACCCGCGGCAGACCGGGGTCGCGGAGCTCGCCCCCGCGGGCTGGCTTGCGGCGCGGCCGCCCGATCGCCAGGCTCGCCACCGACTCGGGCACCACGGCCAGATCGACCCCGAGCACCGGCGCGATCCCCGCCCGGTCGCAGGCCTTCACGAAGCGGATCGCGCCGTAGAGCCCGTCGCGATCGGTCAGCGCGAGGGTGTCCATCTCCTGCCCAGCCGCCCGCTCGACGAGGTCCGTCGGGTGCGCCGCGCCGTAGCGCAGCGAATAGCCCGAGGCCACCCGCAGGTGCACGAACGCGTCGCTCATGACGGGCCTCCCCGGAGTCCTATTATCGAACTTCTATTCGATAATAGGTTCCCTCATCGGGCCGGGATTCGTCAAGTCGAGCCGAATCCGGTCATTTGACCAACAAACCGGAACTTGCCGGTCCCGCATCGAACGGAGGCGACCCTCCGGAGGGCGAACGTGCGAAGCGAGAGTCCTGACCACGAGTCGGGTCTCGCAGCACCGCGTCACCCAGGAGGACCCATGACCCGCCGCGCCGGACTGGCCGCGACCACCTTGTGCGCCTCGCTGCTGGTCGGAGGGTGCGGACAAGGAGGAACGACCGACATCCCTGCGACGGAGCTGCCGAACACCGAGACCGCAGCCCAGGCGCCGCCGCCGGTGGTCACGACCCGCATTCCTCGACCCGACCTGCCGACCAGCCCGCCGGAACTGAGGATTCCGTCGGTGAGCCCCAGTGGGCGTCCGCCGGTGAGCACGCCGACAGTCCCGAGATCGGCCACCGCCCGGGCTGTGCCGCCTCAGCCATCCCTTCCGCCGCCGCCATCGGCGTCAATCGCCCGGAGTCTGGCCCCGGGGTCCCGCGGGCCGGAGGTGATGGCTCTGCAACTGCGGCTCAACCAGCTCGGTTTCTGGGTCGGGCGGGAGACCGGGGACTACAACGATCGCACCGTGCGCGGCGTGACGGCCGCCCAGAAGGCAGCCGGCCTCGCCCTCACCGGCACCGTGGGACCCTCGACCGCCACCGCGCTCTCCCGCGGTGCCAGCCTCCGGCCACGGACAACCAGGGGCAGGGTCCTCGAGGTCGACCGAGCGCGACAGTTGCTGCTGGTGGTGGACAACGGCGTGGTGACACGCATCTATGACATCGCGACGAGCGGGAACTATGCCTATTGGAATCCGTCGACCGGAAACTATGACAGTGCCGTCACGCCGTCCGGCACCTTCCAGGTCACCCGGCAGATCGAGGATTGGGACCCGGGTGATGTCGGCGCGATCTATCGCCCGCGCTATCTCGCCAACGGGGTCGCGCTCCATGGCACCAGCCGCGACCTCACCGATGCTCCCGAGTCCCACCGCGGCATCCGCCTCCCCCTCGCCTCGATGGACGAGCTCATCAGCGCCAACGAGATCTCGATCGGGACCCCCGTCGTCGTGTACTGACCCAACCGGTCCTCCCGGCCGTTCCCCTCACGCCGAGCCGGTTATCGAATCGTTCCCGGGCCACAGGAAACTCCGGCCCCGAGGCCGGACTCCTTCAGGTCACACTGGACCGAGGAGGACCCATGAACGCCATCCGCACTGGACTGACCGCCGCCGTGCTCACACTGGTCGCGGCCGCCACCGGCTGCGCCCCCGCCGCCGACACCGGCCGAGCGCCCATGTCCACCCCGATCGCGACCACCGCCGGGGGCTCGGGCATCCCGACCGAACCGCCCGACGCTACGCTCCCCGCCGGCACCCCGACGGCCCCGCCGCCCGCGAACAGCCCGACCGCCCCGGTTGCGGCAATTCCCGCGGTCGTGCCGGCCGAGCCCGCCGCCTCTCCCGCCCCGACCGCGCGAGTGGCGGCCGATCTTCGCCGCGGCTCGACCGGTGCCGACATCGTCGCCCTGCAGGAGCGCCTCAACCAGCTCGGCTTCTGGATCGGCCCGGCCGACGGCAACTTCGGCGACCAGACCCGCCAAGGCGTGATCGCCGCCCAGAAGGCAGCCGGAATCCCCACCGATGGCATCGTCGGGCCGATCACCGCGGATGCGCTCGCCAGGGGCGTCACGCTGCGCCCCCGGACGACGAGCGGGAGGGCCCTGGAGGTCGACAAGGCCCGGCAGTTGCTGCTGGTCGTCGCCGATGGCCGGGTCGAGCGGGTCTATAACACCTCGACCGGCGGAGACTATGTCTATTGGAATCCCGGCAGCGGCCGCTATGAGAACGCCGAGACCCCGGCCGGCACTTTCACCGTCGGCCGCCAGGTCGACGGCTGGGACCCCGGCTATCTCGGCGCGATCTATCGCCCCCACTATTTCAACGGTGGCGTCGCGGTCCATGGCACCCGGCACGACGTGACCGACACCCCGGAATCGCACGGCTGCGTCCGCCTCGCCATCCCGTCCATGGACGAGATCATCCGCGCCGGCCAGATCGCCGTGGGCATGACGGTCGTCGTCTATTGACCCCAGCCAGTGACCCAACCAGTCAGTCGACGACGCGGCTGAGCCGCCACTCGCCGCTCGATACGACATGGGTGAGCTCATAGACGCCGTGCGTCCCCGTGCGACCATTGGCTGCGACCACGCGCCAGACCTCCTCCTCGGTCAGCACGGGCTCACTGCCCACACACTCGGCCGCGCCGTCACGGACCGCCCGCGCAGCAGCCGAGTCCCACCACGCCCCCGTCACCACCCAGCGCGTCTCCACCGACCGGACGGACCACAAGCGGTTGCGCCACAGAAACTGCGCTGGCGCCTCGGCACCCTGAACCTCACCCCGCCTGACCTCGATGACTTCCTCATAGACCCGCATCTCACCCCTCAGAGCACTATCGAATATCCATTCCAACCAGAACCGTGGTTCAGTCGCCGGGGGTGAGGGGTTGGGTGGACTCATAGGTGTGTCCGGTGGGGGTGGTGGTGGTGACGATGTGGCCGCGGTCGGGGTCTTGGTGTGCGGTGGCGCGCCAGCCGGGGGCTTGTTTGGTGTGGTTGCACGCCTCGCACAGTCCTTGGCCGTTGACATAGGAGGTGTCTCCACCGCGGGCGTGGGTGTGGGCGTGATCGGTCTGGCGGATGGCTGCCCCGCACCACGGGGAGCGGCACCACTGATCACGCAACGCGATCAACAACGCCAGCGCTTTGGGGAACAACCGGGCCGCCGACTCCATCCGGATCAGCCGGCCCGGGCCCCGGAACAACCGGCGCAGCGCAAGGCGCTGTTCGCTGTCGATCGTGTCGGTGATCAGCCGCCGCACCCACCCGGGCGGCATCGGGCCATAGTCGTGGACGTGGGCGGGTTCGTTGGTCTCCCCGAGCAGGGCCTGGTCGGTGATCACCACATTGATCATCACTGTGGCGGGGTGGTGGGCGGGCTGCCCGGTGACCCGTTCGATCAAGGTGTCAGCCATGATCGCCCCCCGCCCCCGGGTTTCGGTGGTGGCCCCGTTCGCCTGCGCCCGATCCGCCGCCTGCCGCAACGCCGCATACACCGCAATCCCCTCGGTC
>JAUNRO010000239.1 GCA_030544185.1 Propionibacteriaceae bacterium
TGTTCTCGGGTGGCGCGCTGCTGCAGTTGGCGATCTTCGCGCTGGGCATCATGCCCTACATCACCGCGTCGATCATCCTGCAGCTGCTGACGGTCGTCGTGCCCAGACTCGAGGCGCTGAAGAAGGAGGGCGCATCGGGTCAGCAGACGATCACGCAGTACACCCGTTATCTCACGTTGGTCCTCGCGATCCTCAACTCGACCGCTTTTGTGACGCTGGCGGTCAACGACCAGCTGTTCCAGGGCTGCCCGGGCTCGGTCGTCCATTCCAAGGAGATCTTCCCGGTCATCATCATGGTGCTGACCATGACCGCCGGCACGGCCGTGGTCATGTGGCTCGGCGAGCTCATCACCGAGCGCGGCGTCGGCAACGGCATGTCCCTGCTGATCTTCGTCCAGATCTCGGCGACCTTCCCGACCGCGATGTGGAGCATCCAGACCACCCAGGGCGTCGTGCCGTTCCTGTTGGTCCTGGCGGTGGGTCTGCTGGTGATGGCGGGCGTGATCTTCATCGAGCTGGGCCAGCGGCGAATCCCGGTGCAATATGCCAAGCGCATGGTCGGGCGGAGGATGTTCGGCGGCTCGACGACCTATATCCCGCTCAAGGTGAACCAGGCGGGCGTCATCCCGGTCATCTTCGCGTCATCGATGATCTATCTGCCGTCGCTGTATGCCCAGTTCCGCCCCGAGAGCGCGATCTCCCAGTGGATCGCCACGAACTTCGTCACGGGTGCGCATCCGGTCTATATGGCGACGATGTTCGTGATGATCGTCTTCTTCGCCTACTTCTATGTCGCGATCACCTTCAACCCCGAAGAGGTCGCGGACAACATGAAGAAGTACGGCGGCTTCATCCCGGGCATCCGCGCCGGCAAGCCCACCGAGAAATACCTCGGGTTCGTGCTGTCCCGGCTGACCTTCCCCGGCTCGTTCTATCTCGGCCTGATCTCCCTGCTCCCATCGATCGCCTTCATCCTGGTGGAGGCCAACCAGAACTTCCCCTTCGGCGGAACCTCCCTTTTGATCATTGTCGGCGTCGGACTCGATACGGTTAAGCAGATCGAGTCGCGACTCCAGCAACGCAACTATGAAGGCTTCCTCCGCTGACGCCCCCTGGGGCGTACGCGAAGGAACAGGGAAGGACACGCAATGAGGCTGCTGATCATGGGACCGCCCGGGGCGGGCAAGGGCACCCAGGCCAAGAGCATCGCCGAGCACTATGGGATCCCCGCGATCTCCACGGGCGACATCTTCCGCGCCATCTCCACGGCCGATGAGACGACCGCCTCGGCGTTGGCCAAGCAGGTCAAGGAGATCATGGCGTCCGGCAGCTATGTCTCCGACGACATCACCAACCAGATCGTGGCCGAGCGGCTCACCGCGGCCGACGCCGCCAACGGTTTCCTCCTCGACGGTTATCCCCGCACGGTGGGCCAGGTCGATGCCCTCGACACCATGCTGGCGGAGAACGGAAGCGCCCTCGATGCTGTGGTCTCCCTCGAGGCCGACCAGGATGAGCTCGTCGAGCGCCTGCTGAAGCGCGCCGAGATCGAGGGTCGTGCGGACGACAACGAGGAGACGATCCGCAAGCGCCAGGAGGTTTATGTCGCCCAGACTGCCGACCTCCTGCGGATCTATGGCGAGCGTGGCCTGCTGGTCGGCGTCAACGGTCTCGGCGAGATCGACGAGGTCGGGCAGCGCATCTTCGCAGCCCTGGATTCCTTCCTCGGCCGTTGATCCGCGGCGGTCGCGGGATCGAGCTCAAGTCTCCCGAGGAGTTCCGGGCGATGCGTCGTGCGGGGCTGGTCGTTGAGCGAGCCCTGACCGCGACGATTGCCGCCGTCCGCCCCGGGATCACGACCGGTGAACTCAACGAGGTCGCGGCCGAGGTGATCGCCAGCGCCGGTGCGCTGCCGTCTTTCCTCAACTATGGCGCGATCGGCGGGGCCGGCGGCTTCCCGGGCGTGGTGTGCATCTCGGTCAACGAGGAGATCGTGCACGGCATCCCCGGGCGGCGCGTGCTCGCCGAGGGCGACCTGGTCTCCATCGACTGCGGCGCCATCGTCGACGGCTGGCACGGGGACTCCGCGCGCACCTGCTTCGTCGACGACCCGCCGGCGGCGCTCGCCGAGCTCAGCGCGATCACCGAGGCGGCGCTGTGGCGTGGCATCGGGGCGATGCGCCGCGGCGGCCGGGTGCGCGATATCGGCGCCGCGATCGACGACTGGATCAGCAACCAGGACCGGGCGTACGGCATCGTCACCGACTTTGTCGGCCACGGCATCGGCTCGGCCATGCACCAAATGCCCGACGTGCCGAACTATCGGCACTCCGGCCGGAGCCCGAAGCTGGTCCCCGGCATGGCGCTCGCCGTCGAGCCCATGATCACCCTCGGCGACCCGAGTCACACCACACTCGAGGACGACTGGACGGTCGTCACCCTGGACGACAGCGCCGCGGCCCACTGGGAGCACACCGTCGCCATCACGACCGAGGGTCTGTGGGTTCTCACCGCCCCCGACGGCGGCGAGGAGATGTTGCGCGCGGTCGGCGCGCCGTTCGGCCCGCTCGGCGACTGAGCGTTAACACGCGCGAATCGTTTATTCACCCGCGGCGGATTCCTATTCGATAACGTTCCCAGGATCCCCAGGGGCCACCCTGGCCACACCCTGGTCATGACTGGGAAACTGTCTGATACGCCCACCCCACTTCACTGGCACCCTTGTCGCACTGAGCTTTCAACGGGGAAGGGCAACATGTCATTCGCATTTTCATCAGTGCTGCGCAAGGCAGCGGTAGTCCCAGCGATGGTCGGCGCCTTGATGCTGTCGGCCTGCGGTGGGGGGTCACTCGGCGCCAGCGGCGGCGGTGGCGAGGGCGGGGCTGAGGGCCCGGTCAAGATCGGTGTCTCGGTGCCCAAGTCCGGCGTCTATGCCGCCCTGGGCAAGGACATGGAGCAGGGCTTCAAGCTCTATCTGGAGCAGAACGACAACAAGCTCGGCGGCAAGGACGTGGAGCTCGTCGAGGTCGACGAAGGCGCCGGTCCGCAGACCGGCGTCCCGGCCACCGAGCGGCTGATCACCCAGGATCAGGTCGGTGCCGTGGTCGGCATCGTCAACTCCGCCACGGCCGCCGGCCTGCAGCGCACGTTCAACGAGGCCCAGGTGCCGCTGATCGTGACCAACGCCGGCGCGGACACGCTCACCGAGACTCCGTCGGACTACATCTGGCGGACCAGCTTCACCAACGGTGGCGTTGCCGAGGCGCTCGGCGCCAAGGCCAAGGAGGAGCTCGGCGACGGCAGTGTCTTCCTGATGGCGCCGGACTATGCGGCGGGCAAGGAAGCGACCGCCGGGTTCAAGCGTGCCTTCGAGGCGGCCGGTGGCCAGATCGCCGGCGAGGCCTTCAGCCCGTTCGGCCAGACGACCGACTATCAGCCCTATCTGAACCAGATTCGGAACTCCGGCGCCAAGGGCGTCTATGTGTTCTATGCCGGTGCGGAGGCGGTCGCCTTCGTGCAGCAGTTCAAGCAGTTCCTCGGCAACGACGACATCCAGCTCTATGGTTCGGGCTTCCTCACCGAGGGCACCGTGCTCGACCAGCAGGCCGAGGCCGCCGATGGTGTGAAGACTGTCCTGCACTATTCGGACCAGATCGACAGCCCGGAGAACCAGACGTTCGTCGAGGACTACACCGCGAAGTGGAATATGGCGCCGACCGTCTATTCGGTGCAGACCTATGATGCCGCGGCCGTCCTGGACAAGGCACTGGAGGACGCCGAGGGTGTCGACGGCCCGTCGATCGCGGCCGCGCTGAAGAACGTGGGCGATATCGACTCCCCGCGTGGCACGTGGCGGTTCAACGACCGGCATGACCCCGATCAGCCCTACTGGCTGCGCGAAGTCCGCGAGGTTGATGGCAAGCGTGTGAACGCGGTCGTCAGCGAACTGTCGGCTGGCTGATCAGCTGATGGAGTGGCTTGCCGCCAACGCCGTGACCATGGTGAACGGCCTCGCGCTCGGCGCGGTGCTGTTCATCGTGGCCATCGGCCTTTCCTTGGTGTTCGGCACGATGGATGTGCTGAACCTTGCGCATGGCTCGATCGCGTTGATCGGTGCCTATGTGGGGGTTGCTGTGCTCGGCGGGGGGGCCTCGAGCGCGCTGTCCTTCGCCGCGGTCTTGATCGCGGCGATGATCGGCCTGTTGGCCGGCGTGCTACTCGCAGTGCTTACCTCGTCTGTCAACGACCACCTGCGACAGGCGATGCTCACCCTTGGCGTGTCGATGATTGTGGCTGATCTGTTGATCCTGGTCTTCGGTGCCGATGTGAAATCGGTCGCTCCACCGCCCGCGCTGGCCGGAACGGTCCCGTTCCTGTTCGGCGCGCCCTATCCGATTTATCGGCTGGTGATGATCGGGGTCGGGTTGGTGATCGGCATCGCCTTGTGGCTGGTGTTGGAGAAGACCGCGATCGGTGCGATCGTGCGGGCCACGGTGGCCGACCGGGGGATGGTCGAGGCCATCGGTGTGCGGACCCGCCTCGTCCTGGCTGGGGTCTTCGGTGGGGGTGCGGCGCTGGCCGCGGTCGGTGGTCTGATCGCCGCCCCGCTGCTGGGCGCCCAGCCGGGCAATGACAATCTGATCCTGTTGTACGCCCTGGTCATCGTCGTCATTGGCGGTCTCGGGTCGTTCAAGGGTGCGGCCATCGGCGCGCTGCTCGTGGGGCAGGTGCAAACTGTCGGGGTGTCGCTGCTGGCCGGTTATGCCTCGTTCCTGATGTTCGCGGTGATGGCCGCGGTCCTGCTCATCAAGCCGGCTGGGCTGTTGCCTGTGAAGTATGGCGGAGGGGGGCACTGATGGCCACGGTTGCACAGGAACAGACGACCGAGGCCGCGCCGGCGGCCAACGGCCGCAAGCGGCCGCCGAAGTGGCTCGGGCCGGTGCTGGCCGTGGTCGCGCTGGCGGTGCTGATCTCGGTGCCGTTTTGGATGGCGCCCTATCCTGTCTTGCTGATGTCGCGGATCCTGGCGTTCGCGCTGCTGGTGGTGAGTGTGGATCTGTTGACCGGTTATACGGGACTGCCCTCGTTGGGACAGGTCGCGTAT
>JAUNRO010000240.1 GCA_030544185.1 Propionibacteriaceae bacterium
GAGAATCCCGGCCATCCGCACCTCGGCCGGCGTCTCATACTGCGGTCCGCGGAACTGCACATAGACCCCCTCCGGCAGCGACGGGTCCACCGTCCGCGCGAGCTCGCGCAGCCGCGGCGAATAGGCCGCCGACAGGTCCACGAACGTCGCCCCACGCAGCGGTGTGTCGCCGGTGAGATTGAGGTGGTCGCGGATCAGCACGGGCTGGCCGGGCGCCCACTCGGGGCGCAGCGAGCCGCAGCCGTTGGTGAGCACCAGCGTGGTCGCACCGGCCGCCGCGACTGTGCGTACGCCATGGGCGACGGCATCGACACCCCGGCCCTCATAGAAATGGGTCCGCCCGGTGAGGATCGCGGCGGTCCTGCCGGCCGGTGTACGCACCAGGCGCAGCGCGCCCCCGTGCCCGGCGACGACCGGAGCGGCGAACCCGGGCAGGTCCGCGAGCTCGCACGAACCGATCGGCTCGCCCAGCTCGTCGGCGGCCGAGGACCAGCCGGAGCCCAGGATGAGCGCGAGATCGAGCGCGGGAATGCCGAAGTGTCTCGTGAGGGCCTCGGCGGCCCGGGCGGCGGTCTCGAAGGCCGCGGGATCGGCCGTGGGATGCGTGGTCACGTCGCGAATCATACGAACGCGGGCCCCGCTGCGACAGGGCCCACGCGGGTAGCCTGACAACGTGCGGATCGCAACCTGGAACGTGAACTCGGCGAAGCAGCGGGCCCCGCGGCTGCTCCCTTGGCTGGCGCAGCGCCGCCCCGATGTCGTGGCGCTGCAGGAGACGAAACTCACCGACGAGGCGTTCGCGGAGCTGTTCAGCGGGCCGCTGGCCGAGCTGGGTTATGAGTCCGCCCATGCCGGGCAGAGCGCCTGGAACGGGGTCGCGTTGCTGTCGCGGGTCGGCCTGGCCGAGGTCCGGCACGGGTTCGACCGCATGCCCGGATTCCCTGAGGCCGAGGCGCGCGCGATCAGCGCGGTCTGCGGCGGCGTCCGTGTCCACAGCCTCTATGTCCCCAACGGGCGGACCCCGGATTCGGAGCATTACGCCTACAAGCTCGAGTGGCTCGCCGCCCTGCGTGAGGTCGCGGCCGCCGACGGACCCGATGCCGCCGTGCTCTGCGGCGACTTCAACATCGCCCCGGCGGATGCGGACGTGTTCGACCCGGCGGCCTATGTCGGGCACACCCACGTCACCCCATCAGAGCGGGCCGCGCTCGCCGGATTCACCGACCTGGGGCTGGTGGACATCGTCCGGGCGCGGTGGCCCGAGGACCAGGTCTTCACCTATTGGGACTATCGCGCGGGGATGTTCCATAAGAACCTCGGCATGCGCATCGACCTGATCCTGGCGGGGGCGCCGGTCGCCGAGCGGGTGCACGCCGCGTGGGTCGACCGTGAGGCGCGCAAGGGCAAGGGCCCGAGCGATCACGCACCGGTGATCGTGGACCTCGATGTGGCGCCGGACGGCGATATCGGCCCGATGGTGCCACCGCCATCGGCCAAGGGCTATCGGTCGGGCTCGGCGAAGCTGCCGCAGGCCTGAGGGCGCGTGTGGAGGTCGTCGCGACGCACGGTCAGGGCGTGGAAGAATGGCCCACGTGAATCGCGTGGTGATCATTGGTGGCGGACCCGGCGGATATGAGGCGGCTCTGGTGGCCAGGCAGTTGGGCGGTGAGGTCACGCTGATCGACACCGACGGCATGGGTGGCTCTGCCGTGCTGACCGACTGTGTGCCGTCGAAGACGCTCATCGCGACCGCCGAGGTCATGATGACG
Source organism: Propionibacteriaceae bacterium (assembly GCA_030544185.1). The sequence continues at coordinate 1,770 of JAUNRO010000240.1, forward strand.
GTGAAGGGTTCCGACGAACTGGGCGTGATCGTCCCCGGCGGCCCCGGTGGCGAGGTCGAGGAGGCCATCAAGATCGACCTCGCGAGGGTCAATCGCCGGGTGCTCGCGTTGGCCGAGGCCCAGTCGAACGATATCCACAACAAGCTCGTCGCCGAGGGCGTCACGATCGTTCGGGGCCGCGGCCGGCTCAACGGGATCTCCGAGGTCATCGCCGACACCCCCGAGGGGGAGAAGAAGTTCCCGGCCGACGCGATCCTGATCGCCACGGGGGCTTATCCCCGTGAGCTCCCCGCGGCCAAGCCGGACGGCGAGCGGATCCTGACGTGGACGCAGGTCTACAACCTCGACGAGATGCCCGAGCACCTCATCGTGGTCGGCTCCGGTGTGACCGGTGCCGAGTTCGCCAACGCCTATGACGCGATCGGTGTGCCGGTCACCCTCGTCTCCTCCCGCAAGACCGTCCTGCCCGGCCAGGACGCCGACGCCGCCCGCGTGCTGCAGGACGTCTTCGAGCGCCGCGGCATGAACGTGATGTCGGAGGCCCGGGCCGAAGCCGTGACCCGGGACGGTGACACCGTGACCGTGCATCTCGCCGACGGCCGGACCGTCACCGGCTCGCACTGCCTGATGGCGGTCGGTTCGATCCCGCAGACCCACGAGATGGGCCTGCCGGGCGCCGGGGTCAAGACCGACGAACAGGGTTACATCATCGTCGATCGGGTCTCGCGGACCACGGCCCGCGGTGTGTACGCCGCCGGCGACTGCACCGGAGTCCTCGCCCTGGCGTCGGTCGCCGCGATGCAGGGCCGGATCGCGATGTGGCACGCCCTGGGCGACGCCGTGGCGCCGCTGAACACCCACGTCGTGTCCTCCAACGTCTTCACCTCGCCCGAGATCGCCACCGTCGGTGTGACCCAGCCGGAGGTCGACTCCGGGGACGTGCGCGCGCTGACGATCAACCTGCCGCTGTCGGGCAATGCGCGGGCGAAGATGCAGGGCATCCACGACGGTTTCGTCAAGCTCTTCTGCCTTCCCGTGACCGGCATCATCGTCGGTGGCGTCGTCGTCTCGCCACGGGCCAGCGAGTTGATCCACGTGATCTCGCTGGCGGTCGCGGAAAAGATCACCGTCGACAACTTCGCCCAGGACTTCACGGTCTATCCGTCGCTGTCCGGCTCGATCGCGGAGGCGGCGCGCCGTCTGCACGGCCATTCGACCGACCAGCTCGAGGAGCAGATCCACCTGTGACCGGCCGGGGCTCCGATCAGCGGGGGGCAGCGAAGGGTTCGCTGCGGCCGCCGGTCGTCCGCCTGCCCACGATGGGACCGGCCGCTCACAACCCCGGCCTGGCCGCCCCGACGGCGGCGGAGATCCGGCGGGCGCTCGACCTGGTGGCCGCGACGGAGACGGTCGCGGTCCTGACCGGCGCGGGCATGAGCACAGATTCGGGCATCCCCGACTATCGGGGCCCGACCTCGCCCCAGGCCACGCCGATGCTCTATGAGGAGTTCGTGACGTCCGCGGAGAACCGCCGGCGCTATTGGGCGCGGGCGTTCAAGGGCTGGGCCCGGATGGGGCAGGCCCATCCGAACGCGGCCCACGAGGTGCTGGCGCGGCTGGAGACCCACGGCCGGCTCACCGGGGTGATCACCCAGAACGTCGATGGCCTGCACGAGGCGGCCGGCAGCGGGAACCTGATCGCCCTGCACGGGCGCATTGCCGACGTGGTGTGCCTCGGGTGCGCCGCGGTGACGAGCCGGGAGGCGTTCCAGGACGAGCTCGCCCGGCTCAACCCCGAGGCAGCACTCGACCCCGAGGCCGGCCACGCCGAGCTGCGGCCCGATGGTGACGCCGTGGTGTCGGACTGGCAGGGGTTCGTGTTCCCCGATTGCCCGTCGTGCGGGGGGATCCTCAAACCCGATGTCGTGTTCTTCGGCGAATCGGTGCCCAAGGATCGGGTGCAGGCCTGCTTCGACATCGTCGACAATGCCGATCTGCTGCTGGTGCTCGGTTCGTCGCTGACCGTGATGTCGGGGCTGCGGTTCGTGCACCGTGCGGTGAAGCTTCGCCGGCCCGTGGTCATCGTCAACCGGGGGGAGACCCGGGGCGACCCGTTGGCCACGATCAAGCTCAATCTCGGGGTGGCGGAGTTCCTGACAGCAATGGAGGCCCACACCGTGACGGTGTGAGCCTCCCTGCCCGGGTTGGATCAGGCCTTCAGGGCCGCCCAGGTCCGGGGGCCGACGATGCCGTCGGCGACCAGGCCCCTGGAGCGCTGGAAGGACACGACGGCGCTGTGGGTCCTGGCGCCGAAGATGCCGTCCACGACCAGTCCATAGTTGCCCTTCCTGTTCAACAGGCACTGCGCGTCCTTGACCGCCTCACCGCGGCTGCCCTGCTTGACGGTGGTGGTGCTGTCCTTGCAGGAATCTGCGGGCGGCTGACCGGTCAGCTTGCGAAGGTTCACGGCCACCGACGCAGGCGTGCCGAAGTATTCGAAGTGCATCGTGTCATAGCGGGTGCTGTAACGCCCGCCCCAATAGAACCCGTGGGTCTCCCACATCCTCACCACTGCCGGCGGGATGTCGGACCTGAACGTGGTGGACATCGGGTTGCGGTTCCAGTTGATGTCGACGGCCCGGCCCCGGGAGTGGTTGGAGGGCTGGTTGCTGCCGCGGATCGAACGACAGTTGAAGCCGCCGGTCGTGGCCGGATCGAGTGCGTAACCCATGGATTCGGTCCGGTTCATGAGTTCGCTCACCAGCGGCACGAGCTCCTTGCGGACCGTCACGCGGTCACCGGACCGGGACACCGCGGTGCCGAGCTGGGCTGAGGTCGGGCAGTTCGGCCACTGGGCCGAACCCCAGCCGTTCTGGGCATTGGGGTTCACCCCGACATTGGGGTTGGCGCCATAGGCCGAGCGTGGATAGTTCACCGCGTGGGCCTGGTCAACGAGGCCGGGGGTGAACATCGAGGCGCCGAGGGCGACGGTGGTGACGGAGGTGGCCAGCAGGGTGCGGAGTGATTTCTTCATCGAACTGCTCCTGGTGCGATGAGAGGTGGGGGAATGTGCGCACACCCACACAAAAGCACTTCGCCGGGTCCTCGAGAAACCGTGTCAGGCAAGGAAAAATCCCAGGAAGAATCCTATCGACATCTGGTAAAGAGAGAGGAGAATGGCAACATGCTCGGCGCACAGAGCTAGTTTTTGCCTGCGCAGATTTGGCCTTTCAGGTGACAGCCAAACCAAGAGAAAGCATCATTTCGGCCGCATTCAGTCGAACAGTCCGCCGAAGAGGTCGCCAAGCCCCTCG
>JAUNRO010000241.1 GCA_030544185.1 Propionibacteriaceae bacterium
GGCGGATGCCGTGCGGCAGCCCGATGGAGACATAGGGGCGGGCGGGATCGGCGCCGAGATAGACATTGGGTCCGCCGCGGGGGTCGTTGCGGACGTCGATCACGACCCAGCGGGTGGGCGGGGACTTGCCCTCGAAGTCGACGCCCATCCAGCCGCGGGTGAAGGAGCGCCCGCCCTCGCAGCCGACGACGTAGGCCGCCTCGATCCGGGTGGTCGTATCCCCGGTCGTCACCTCGGCGATGACCTTGTCGCCCTGGTCGTCGAGACCGGTGAGCTCGTGCTCGAACAGCACCTGGACGTTGTCATAGCGGGCGAGGCCCTCATAGAGGACCTTGTCGACCGCCGGCTGGATGAAGCCGTGCTTGCGGGGCCAGCCGAACGGCTCGCCCTTGGGGTCGTTGGTGAGGATGACCTCGCCATGGCCGTTGACCAGGCGCATGATGTGATGCGGCACCGTGAACGGGGTGACCTCGTCGACGAGCCCCATGGTCTGGATGGACCGGAAGGACTCGTCGTCCATGCCCACCCCCCGGGGATAGTCGATGAGTTCGCTGCGGGATTCGATGAGGACGACGTTGCGGCCGTATTGACCGAGCAGGTTGGCCAGCGCCAGCCCGACGGGGCCGGCACCGGCGATGAGCACCTCTGTGGTCAGCGACATTGCTGCTCCTTGTTGGGGATTCCGGGTCAGGGTCCGGCCTCGTGCGATGAACCGGTGATGCGCTGACGGTAGAAAAACCGGAATCCGGCGCGGCAGGGCGCGTGCCACAGTGTGGCACGGTGTTAGGGGCGGTCGGTGTGCTGGAGTGCCCGCCGGTAGGCGGCGCTCGCGCGGGCGCAGACATCGAGGACGATCGGATCGAAGCGCCCGGCGCGGATGTCTGCGCGGGGACCGGTCACCGCGAGCGAGGCCACCGGCTCACCACCCTGCCCGACGACAATCGACGCCACGCTGCCCACCGTGTCGAGGTATTCGCCGTCGTCCCGGGCGATTCGCGTTCGCCGGATGCGCAGGATGTGGCGGCGCAGCTCGTCGGGATCGGTGATGGTGCGGGCGGTCCACCGTTGCAGCTCACCGGCGCAGACGCGGTCGAGCGCGCGTGGGTCGAAGGCGAGCAGGGCCTTGCCGAGACTCGTGCAGTGGACCGGGGCCCGGCCGCCGATCCGCGACGGGCTGGGCACCCGCTGGACGCCGTGCAATTTGTTGAGGAAGACGATCTCGCCGCCCAGCGTCGCTGCGAGCTGCACGGTCATCCGGGTGCGCTCGAACAGCGCGGCGAGGAACGGTGTCACCACCCGCTGGATCCGATCGACCTCGTTACCGCCCGGAATCGAGAGGCTGTCGCTCATCAGCGACCCGAGCCGATAACGACCTTCCACGCTGTTGAGCGCACCTGTCGACTCCAGTGTGTGCAGCAACCGATAGGTCGTCGACTTCGGCAGATCCGCGCGCCGGGCAAGCTCGGAGATCCCCAAGCCGACCTCGCTCTCGTGCTCGATGATCTGGACCAGCTCGATCGCCTTGAGCACGGCGGCGACCTTCTTGGGCCCCTGCTGTTCCATCCCGGACCACCACCTCTTTCCCGATGCCACAACGTGGCACGAGCCATTTCCGACGCATGGTCGCCGGGCGGACGCTGAATCGCATCCACCAACCTGACTCGACGACGAGGACCACGATGGCATCCACGATCTCCGACGCGGTGACCGCGTCCCCCATTCCACCCACTTCGCCCGCAGAACGGCGGCGAGCCGTCGCCTCGAGCTTCCTCGGGCAGACGGTGGAGTATTACGACTTCCTGCTCTATGGCGCCGCAGCGGGACTCGTGTTCCCGAGACTGTTCTTCACCGGCCTCGACCCCGCCCTGGCCCTGCTGCTGTCCTATCTCACCCTGTTCACCGGCTATGTCTCCCGCCCTCTGGGTGGGCTGCTGTTCGGTCACTTCGGAGACAAGTTCGGCCGGAAGAACATGCTGGTCATCACCTTGATGATGATGGGTCTGGTGTCGATCGCCGTTGGCCTGATGCCGACTGCGGCCACCATCGGGATCGCTGCCCCGATCCTGCTGACCGTGCTGCGCGTTGTCCAGGGCTTCGCGGTCGGTGGCGAGTGGGCCGGCGCCATGCTCATGTCGATGGAACACTCGAGGGAAGAAAAGCGGGGGCTGGGCGCGAGCCTCGCCGTCGCCGGCGCCCCCTTCGGCGCCGTCATGGCGACGCTGGTCCTCGGGCTCTTCGCCAACCTGCCCGACGACCAGTTCCTCGCCTGGGGCTGGCGCCTGCCGTTCCTGTTCTCGGTGGTCGTGGTCATCCTGGGCCTCTTCCTGCGCGCGCGGGTCAGCGAATCACCCGACTTCGAGGCGGCGCGCGCCCGCGGTGAGGTCCACACCGGGCTGCCGGTGGCGGTGCTGTTCACGAAGTATCCCCGTGAGGTCGTCCTCGGCTCGCTCGCTGCCGCCGCCCCGCTGTTCGTCCAGGGCCTGCTCGCGGTCTTCATGGTGCCGTTCGTTGTGTCACAGGGCGCGATGGACCGGGGCAGCGCGCTGATGTGGCTCACTCTGTCCAACTTCATCCACGTGTTCACCATCCCGTTCTTCGCCTGGCTGTCGGACCGCTTCGGGCGCAAGCAGGTGATGATCGCCGGTGCGGTCTTTGCGATCATCGCGATCTGGCCGATGTTCTTGATGTTCAACTCCGGCAGCGCCGCGCTGGTCGGGCTGGCGTTCCTCATCGGCAACCCGCTGATCCAAGCCGCGATGTTCGGCCCGATCGGCGCCTTTCTCAGCGAGCTCTTCGACACCGGCTCCCGCTATTCGGGGGTCTCGGCCACCTATCAGCTGGGTTCGCTCCTGGGCGCCGGCCTGGCGCCGATCGTGGCGACCAGCCTGGTGACCCCCGACCCGGCCACGCGCGTCGTGACCCCCGACGAGGGCTTGCTCCACCTCGCGTGGTTCATCGTCGGCGCCTATGTCATCTCGGCCCTGGCGGTGGTCTTCTCCCGCACCCACGCATCGCGGCAGCAGACCCACGCAGAACGATTCACCGAGTCGCACCGCTTCGAGGGCTGACGACCGTCTCGAGGGTCCAGCCGGCCGGTCCCCCGGGGAACCGGCCGGTTCGGTCGTTCAGCGCCGTGGTCGCACGACCGCCACGGGGCACGGCGCATGACGGAGCACGGTCCGGCTCACCGAACCGAGCAGCATCCCGGCAAAACCCCCGCGTCCGCGGCTGCCGACGACCACGAGCTGCGCCTCCCGCGCGGCCTCGATCAGCGCCTGGGCCGGGTCGGTATCGGTCAACAACGAGTCGACCACTAGGTCGGGATGTGCGGCCCGGACCTCCGCCAGCGCTGCGCTCAGCAAGCGTTCGGCGTGCGCCTGCCCGTCCAGCACCGCGGTCTCCAGGTCCTTCGGGTCCTGAGCCCGCCACGGGTAGGGCCAGGCCGCGACCCCGAGCAGCGGCGCTCCGGCGCCCTCGGCGTACTCCGCAGCGAAGTCGATCGCCCGAGCGGAGGTGTCCGATCCGTCCACCCCGACCACCACGGGAGCTGACGGCTCGTGCTCGGTCGACCCGCGCACGATCACGATCGGCCCCCGCGCGTGCTGACTCAACCCGTCGCTGACCGAACCCAGCAGGGTGGAGGCGAACTGGGAATGCCCCCGCGTCCCCACGGCAACCAGCGCCCCTTCCGCCGACTGATCCCGTAACGCCTCGACGGGGTGCCCGTTGATGACCTCGGTCTCGACGGCGACCTCGGGCGCGACCTCGGCGATCAGCGCACGGGCTCTGGCGAACGCATCGGTGCGCGGGTCGGGCCCGCTGCGCACGACCATGACCACACGCAGGCGCCGACCGAAGCGCTCGGAACACCGCGCCGCCCAGTGCACGGCTTCGTCCGCTACCGCAGATCCGTCCCAGCCGACGATCACCAGACGTTCGGACATGTCCCCTCCTCCGCTCGCAGCCGCTTCGGCCAGCCTAGAGGCACGTGCCCGGGGAGACAGAACGGCCGACCCCGCAGGGGCCGGCCGTTCACGTGCGGTTCGTCACGGGGGTGGATCAGCCCCCGGCTGCCACAACCTCCACCGGGAGGTGCGCGGTGACGGCCTCGTGCAGCTTGACGCCCACGGTATGGGTGCCGAGCGCCTTGATCGGCTTGTTCACCGAGACCATGCGCTTGTCGACCGAGGGGCCACCGGCCTTCTTGATCGCCGTGGCGATCGAGGCGGAGGTGACGGCGCCGAAGAGCTTGCCGGTCTCCGACGCGTTGACGGGGACCTGGACGCTCAGGCCCTCGAGCTGATCCCGCAGTTCGTTGGCGTGATCGAGATTGCGGACCGCGCGGGCGTCGCGGGCACGCTTGATGCCCTCGATCTGCTTCTCCGCACCGCGGGTCCACTTGATGGCGAAACCACGGGGCAGCAGGTAGTTGCGGCCGTAGCCGTCCCGGACCTCGACGATGTCGCCGGCGATGCCGAGGTTGTCCACGGCGGCGGTGAGAATGAGCTTCATGCCGGTGTCCTTTCTCAGCGGGCCGTCGAGGCGTAGGGCAGCAGGGCGACTTCGCGCGCGTTCTTGATCGCGGTGGCGACCCGGCGCTGGTCCTGGACGGACAGGCCCGTGACGCGACGGGCGCGGATCTTGCCGCGCTCGGAGATGAACTTGCGCAGGGTGTTGATGTCCTTGTAATCGACTTTGTCGATCCTGGTCGACTTGACCGGGACGGCCTTCTTGGGCTTCATCGGCTTGCGCGATGGTGCGGCCATTGTGGTGCTCCTGTTCTGATGAGTCGGGGCTCAGGCCCCGCAGGTGCCCGGCGTAGATGCCGGAATGTGCCTGGAAATGAGGTGAGTGCTGGGCAGGCTCAGAACGGCGGTTCGTCGCTCTGGGGCTGTGCCCACGGATCCGCGCCCTGGGAGCGGTTGCCACCGCCACCACCGGAGGACTGCCAGGGGTCGGACTGCTGCTGGCCGCGGCCTCCGCCGTCGCCAGAACCGCCGCCGCTCTGCTGGCCGCCGTAGCCACTGCCGGACTGCTGGCCGCCGTAGCCGCCACCGGACTGACCGCCGCCGCCGAAACC
>JAUNRO010000242.1 GCA_030544185.1 Propionibacteriaceae bacterium
GATCCGGGTCAGCCGGGGGCCGCGCCCGTCGGCCTCGGCCGCGGGGCGCCCACCCCGCGTACGCCCGGACGACTTGAGCGCACCCAACTCCTGGAGCAGGCGCAGGCCGTCGGCGACCTGGCTGGAGTCCGGAGCCTCGACGAACGGGAAGGACGCAATGTCACCGAGCTCGGCGTGGGCCATCTGGAGAATGACCGAGGCGAGGTTGGTGCGCAGGATCTCGGGTTCGGTGAACTCCGGCCGGGCGAGGAAGTCCGCCTCGCTGTAGAGCCGGATGCACACACCCGGACCGAGGCGGCCGCAGCGGCCGGCGCGCTGGTTGGCGCTCGCCTGGGAGACCGGCTCGATCGGCAGCCGCTGCACCTTCGTGCGCGCGGAATAGCGCGACATCCGCGCCGTGCCCGGGTCGATGACGTAGCGGATCCCGGGCACGGTGATCGAGGTCTCGGCCACGTTGGTGGCGAGCACGATCCGCGAGCCGGTGTGGCGGGCGAACACCTTGTGCTGCTCGGCGGCGGAAAGCCGGGCATACAACGGCAGGACCTCGGTGTGGCGCAATTTCAGCGCAGCCAACGCCTCGGCGGTGTCGCGGATCTCGCGCTCGCCGGAGAGGAAGACCAGGATGTCGCCGTCACCGAGCCGGCGCACTTCGGTCACCGCGTCGCAGATCGCCTCGATCTGGTCGCGGGTCTCGGCGACCACGGGACGGGTGAGGACCTCCTCGGGATCGCCGGCGGCCTCGGCGGCCGGATCGTCGACGATCGGGCGATAGCGGATCTCCACCGGATAGGCCCGTCCGGAGACCTCGATGACCGGCGCATCGTCGAAGTGCTCCGAGAAGCGGGCGGTGTCGATCGTCGCGGAGGTGATGATGACCTTGAGCTCCGGCCGGCGCGGAAGCAGTTGTTTGAGATAGCCGAGCAGGAAGTCGATGTTGAGGCTGCGTTCGTGAGCCTCGTCGATGATGATGCAGTCATAGCGGCGCAGGTCGCGGTCGTGGCCGATCTCGGCGAGCAGCACGCCGTCGGTCATCACCAGCAGCCGGGTCTGCCTGGTGGCCTTGCGGGTGAAGCGGACCTGATAGCCGACCTCATCGCCCAGCTCGGTGGCGGTCTCCTCAGCGATGCGTTCGGCGACGGAGCGGGCGGCGATCCGCCGGGGCTGGGTGTGGGCGATCCGGCGCAGCCCGAGCCGGAGACAGATCTTCGGCAGCTGGGTGGTCTTCCCGGAGCCGGTCTCGCCGGCGACCACAACGACCTGATGATCGGCGATCGCCCGGGCGATGTCGTCGGCGCGCGCCCTGATCGGCAGGTCGGGGTCGAACGCCAGGACCCCGGCGAACGGAGCTGCAGAGGCGGGTCCCGCGGGTGTGGGTGCGGGTGCGGACAAGGCAGCGGGCAGAGGCCCTTGCTCCCCTGCCCGCCCCATCGTGTCGCTGGGTCGCTCGCTCAGTGCCGGTCCTCCCGGACCAGGCCGAGCGGACACTGACCATGGGCCATCAGCGCCCGGATCGTCGCACCCGGTGACAGCACCGGCAGACCGGACCCGTGCACGCCGAGGACGAGCAGGTCGAGGTCCTCCGAACGCCGGTTCAGCTCGTCGACCGGGTGGGAGGCCACCACGGTCTGGGTGACGTTCACCTCCGGATGACGTTCGGCGAAGGGCGCGATCATGTCGGCGAGGATCTGGCGTGCCGCAGCCGCGTGGTGCTCCTCGCGCTCCGCACGCTGGGAGCGGTCGGCGAAAAAGCTGGTCGGCAGCGTGAAGGCGTGCACGACCTCGAGCCGCGCCCCGCGGCGGGCGGCCTCCTCGAAGGCATAGGTGAGGCACCCCGTGCTCGGCTCGCCCGTGTGCACGCCGACGCCGATGACGCCGAGATCGCCGGTCTTGGGCCGGTGGCTGGCGGCGGACACCATGATGACCGGGCAGTGGGCGGTGGCGGCGACGCCGACGCTGGTGGAACCCACGAACAACCGCTCGAGGCCACTGAGCGCGCGGCGCCCGACGACCAACGTCCTGGCCGACTCCGAGAGCCGCGTCAGCACCGAGCCGGGGTTGCCCATATAGATCTTCGTCTTCAGCCGCTCGGCCGGATAATCCAGCGACAGCGCCCGGTTCTTGGCGTCCTGGGCGGCTTCCTCACCGGCCTCCTCGAGCAGGTTGGGGTCATAAACGACTCCCCAGGCGCCGGCGAGCACGGCGTCGTCCACGGCGTGGGCGAGCAGGAGGTCGGCATCCTGGCTGACGGCCTCGCGCACCCCATAGTCCACCGCCCGCAGACCGTCCTCGGAGCCGTCGACTCCCACGACCACGAGATTGCGCTGCTCCGAGTTGTCGGTCATCGACAGTTCCTCCGTTTCCAGATGCCGTTCACCCACGATCGTAGTCCGCAGGCCCGACACCGCTCAGTCAGCCCCTGGCGCCGACTTCTCCGGCCCTCGGACCACCACGCGCCCGCTGGCGCTGCGGGGGGTGAGCCGGATGATCAGCTCCCGGGAGCCCGGCGCCCACGGGACCGGCAGCAGCCGTTGCCAGCAGACGACCTCCTCGGGCTTGGTGACCGCTTTGGTCACCGCGCGCAGCATGACGGCCCACCCGGAGGCGGTGTCGACCTCGAACTCGTCGATCTGGAATGCGACGTCGGTCGGGGTGGCGAGTTCGGCGAGCAGACCCCAGTCAGCGGTCCGGAAGGCGATCAGGCCTTCGCACCAGGCGTACGCCACGGGCAGGATCGCCGGGCCACTGTGGCTCTCCCAGGCGATCCGACCCACCTGATGGGTGCGCAACAGATCGGCCATCTCGTCATCACCCAGCGACTCGAACCGGGCGCGGGTATCCAGAGGCTCGTCCATGATCCCTCCTTTCGTCCGTCCACGCCGGCGCGGCCGCCGGCTCAATCCTCGAAGGTCGTCCGGCCCCGCAGCCGGCCGGCCAGTTCGTCGTCGATCCCGTCGGCCACCTCGCTCATCAGCCGCACGGCCTGGTGCAGGTGGGCGGGCACGAAGGGGTGCGCGAACACCGACAAACTGGCGAAGACCCGGTCGCGGATGAGCTGGAACTTGACCAGCCGCACCTCGCTGTTGAGATCAGACAGGATCTCCATCGCCCGCGACCGGCCCTCGACGTCATGCACCAGGGGGGCGAACACGAGGATCTCGCGGTGATCGGTGGAAAGCCGCACGAACAGCACAGTGGAGCCGACCCGGACGGTCAGGTCGCCCTCGGAGTCCCGCAGCGGCCGGTGCCCGAACATCTCGGCGAGCTCCGCCTCGATCATGTCGTCCAGGTGTTCCGGATTGACCGCGACGACCGCCGTCACGTCTTCGGCGTCGAACTCCGAATCCCCCGCCAGCGGCCTCGAGCGGGGCTGCAGGATCTCGGCCAATTGATCGGGGGCCAGGAACACCGGGTGCTGAATGCCATAGATATCGCGCAACGCGGTCACGGCCCGCTGGGCCAGGGTGTCCGAAGCCTCCTGGGGCAGCTCGAGCCAGAAATTGGGCGTGGGCCGCGCATCTTCGCTGCTCGGCGGGTGCCAGCCCTGGGCGTCGAAGCGTTCCAACTGGGCGGGCCCGAGCTGATAGTGCTCACCCAGGACCCCGTTGCTCGCGGCCTCGGCCCGGATCACGTCCCGGGCCACGGCGCTGAACCGGACGAACGGCACGGTCTCGGTCGTCGTCACGGCGACCGATCCGATCGTGAGGTCCTGGCTGTCGTCGATGACGGAAATGACCTCGGAAAGCCGCACGGTGAAGTTCCGCCAGGCCTGCTCAGTGCTGCGGTCCAGGTCGAACTCGTCGTATTCAGGCACCCGGGATCCTGCTTTCCTCGTTGGAATCGCTCCCACGTGAACCTAGTCGCCCGCGCGCCGGGTGTCCAAGACTTCGGCGTCTCCAAGCGGAACTGTGGCGCTGGCGCTTGTGGCGCGCCCGGCTAGGCTGGCCAAGCGCCCGACTCACCCCGACTGGCATCGCACCGCAGAGCGCAGGGACCCCTGCCACCTTACGGTTGACCGACGCGACGCCACTGGAAGGAGCAGCCATGAGCCAGCCGCCCGGATTCCCGCCCCGCGGGGGCAGTTCCGATGGCGCCGGCGGCGACCGGCCGTGGGATGTTGGGGCCAACGATCCCTGGGCTCCTCGGCCGTCCCCGCCGCGCCAGGACGGCGAGCAGAACCCATGGGACTTCATCCGCGCCGATGGGCCCGGACCGTCTTCTGGTGGGCCCGGCGGCCGGGACCACGATCCCGCCCCGACCCGGTCCGGCCCGGCCGGCTGGCCGGGTGACCCCCACGCGGGAGCCCAAGGCTCCGACGTGAGCTGGGCGCAGACGCCGCCGACGCAGCAACTGCCCCCGCAGCGCTCGGGCTCGACCGTGGCCTTCCCGGCGCAAGGGCCGGGCGAACCAGGGTCTGCCGACGCTCCCGGACCAGACGCCCCCGTCCCGCTCGGCCCCCCCGCGAAGCCGCGGGACCCCAAGCGGACCGCGCTCATCGTCGGCGCCTCGGCACTCGTGCTGGCGCTGGTCGTCGTGGGCGCGGTGCTGTTCCGCAACCACCAGGCCCGCCTCGCCGAGGAGAGGGCGGCCGAAGCTGCCCGGATCGCCGAGGAGGAGCGGGTTGCCGAGCTCGGCCGCCAGGAGTCCGCCGCCGGCTCCACGGCGCAGGGATTCCTCGACGCCCTCGTCGCCGCCAATGCCGAGCAGGCACTGACGTTCGCGGCCGCGGAACCGGAGGGCAACAACGAGCTGCTCACCAACGAGGTCCTCACCGAGGCCAACAACCGGGCCGCTTTCACGGGGGTGTCGGTCGACACCACGACGCTCACCGAGGAGTCCCCCGGTGTCTGGAACACCGGCACCGCCCAGGTCCGCTATTCGATCGGCGACCAGCCGCAGACCGTGGACCTGCCCTTGCGCAAGGTGGACGGGGTGTGGAAGGTCGACCGGGTGACCGCGCCGGTCGAGCTCGGCCTCAACGGACCGGACCGGGTCGTCAACGGCGCCACCGTGCGCCCGGGGGCATACAACATGTTTCCCGGCTCCTATTCGGTGGGCTCCGCAAATCCGCTCATCGG
>JAUNRO010000243.1 GCA_030544185.1 Propionibacteriaceae bacterium
CAGGTCCTCGTGGAGCTGGAACCACACGTGGTGGAAGGAATCGGGGTGTTCGGCGACGAACTCCCATTCCCCACCCAGCGCCCGGTTGACGGCGTCGGCGAGCCGCGGGCCATAGCCGGCGAAGCGGTCGAGCACGGCTTCGAGGTCGTTGCAGACCTCCTGGCCGCGCCGCTCGACCGAGGCGAGCTGGCGCAGGACCTTGGTGTCGTAGCGCTGGTCGGTGTGGTCGTTGACCCGCGCCACGCCGTCCACCGTGCGCATCTGGAAGGCGGTGCAGGCTTCTAGCGCGACCTGGTTGAGGCCTTCGAAACGGCCGTACGCCGCCTCGATCGCCGCGCGGCATCCGGTCTCGGCCAGCTCTTGGGCGACCTGGGCATCGTCGGCGGCCTTGCCCTCGGCGGTGACCCGCCAGCCGCCGAAATGCCCGGGGTCCTTCGCGACGAATCCCTCAGCACCCAGGTCGATGAGCGACGACTCGGTCTCCGCCTCGTCGAGACCGACGAGCTCGGCCAAGCTGGCGGCGGACCGGGCGCCGACGCAGCGCAGGGTGTGCAGGACAAGAGCTTCGCGGCCGTTCATGGCCGCACGATACTGCCGACACCAGGACCGCGCGAAGCGCCGCGGCCTCGCTCTACAGCGGCCGCCTCCTTGGAAGGCATCTGACGGTCACAGGACCACTTCTCGCCCCGCGGCCGGCCGAGCGATCGCGACGATAGTGCCGACCAGAACCCGGAGGTCGCCAAAGAACGATCGGTTCCGCACGTACTCCGCATAAGCTCGTGCCTTCATGGGAAGCAGTGTTTCCACATAGGTCTGCTCCGGGTCGCTTGCTCGCTGCAAGATTTCTGCCTCGTTTCGAAGCAGAACTGTTGCAGGGTCTGTGATCCCGGGCCGCACAGACAGGATGACCGGACGGAGTTCGTCCGGCCAGAGATCGACGTAGTGCGGCACCTCGGGTCGCGGACCCACAAGGCTCATGTCACCGCGCAGAACATCGATCAGTTGCGGCAGTTCGTCGGCTTTTGACAACCTGAGCACGCGACCGACCCGTGTCACGCGGGGGTCTGCGGCGGTGGAGACAGCAGGGCCGGAAGCGCCAGTCCGCATCGTGCGGAACTTGTGGATCCTAAATCGGCGCCCGTACCTACCAACCCTCTCCTGTCGGAAAAACACCGGGCCAGCCGAATCGAATCGGACAGCGAGGGCGATCAGCAGGAAGAGGGGCGCGGCCAGACCGAGCGCCAAGCCTGATAGCAAGATGTCCCGAGCGCGGATCATTGGGCAACATCCAATGTGCGAAGGTCCCGCTGGTAGCGATTCATCCGCCGACCGCCGTGCGCGACGAACTGATCGCTCAGGGTCCACCCGCCGCGGGCATACCAAGCGTTCACGGCATCGTTTCCGACCGCGTCCGTCGTGAGGAACGCGAACTCACAGCCGCTCTCTCTAGCTGCTCTGGCCCAGTCCTCGAGCACTGCACGACCTACGCCCGTCCCTTCATGGGCCGGGTCGACGCAGATGGAACTCAGCAGCGCCCCTTCGCGACCCGGCGGATTGTCCCCTCGATACCTGACTGCGCCGAGCAATCGCGGCGCGACCTTGGGGTCCTTGATTGTGGCCTGGATACTCGCACCGACGAATCCCCAGAATCTGCGACGAAGCAGCTGACGAAAGAACCCATCAGGATTCGTCGTTCCAACCGCGACGCCAATAGGCGCGCCGTCCTCGTCGCGATAGACCGATACCACCGACGTCGGCTCCGCCACGAACCCGCGATAGAACTGGACCAAGAACGGCTCGCCGAGCTTGGCGAGGAAAAATCCCGGGAAAGCCCGTCGATGGATTCTGGCTAGGTGCTGAGCATCGGCAGGCTTGATCGAGCGCCCGAGATTTCGGCTAGCCACGACGCGCTCCCTTTCGTATGGCAGGCAACTTTCGCCGACGAGGCTCGGCGGCGACCGAACCGAGAAGCATCTCGATGGATTCAGTAGAACGTTCGAGTGAGAACTGAGATTCGTAGACGAGCCTCGCTGTTCGACCGATGTCGGCCAACCCCCTGCGCCCCACCCTCAGCACCGCGCGAAGCGCATCAGCAATCGATTCGGCATCACCCGCGCGGGCGGTGAAGCCCACCCCGTTGCTCCGGACGAGATCTGCCACATCGCCAGTCGCTGCCACGAGCACCGCACATCCGGCTGCCAGCGTGGACTGGGTCTTGCTCGGCATCGTGACTGCGCTGAGCGGATGATCTGCCAAACTCACGAACGCGACGTCGGCCGTGGCAAGCAGGTCCGACATTTCGGCGTGTGGAACCCTCCCCAAGAAGCGGACATTGCGGATGCCCCCGGAACTCACCGCCTCGCGAAGCGCGGCCTCCTGCGTGCCAGAGCCCGCCAACAGCACAACCAAACGAGGATCGTCGATCAGGCGGCACGCATCGATCAGTGTCCCCAAGCCCTGCGCCAGCCCCATAGCGCCGGCATACACCAGCACGACGGCATCCTCATCGATACCGAGCTTCTCCCGCATCGACGTTCCTGACGGGTGAAAAGTCTCCTCGTCGGCAGATTTCGGGATGTAATGGAGCTTGTCCCGGGGAACGCCTCGGTCCGCAAGGATCTCGCCCACCCCGGGCGAGATGTAGACGACAGCCTCCGACGACGAGTACATCGCGTTGCACCAGCGATCCAGCACGGACCTTCCGAACCGAGTCAACGCGCTCGAACCGGATAACCCGGAGACGGCCATCGTGTCCGGCCAGAGATCGCCAACCTCACAGACCGTCGGCGTGCTGTGCAGAACTTGCTGGAGCCACATTGGGAACGCGAGCGTGATGGGCGAGTAATTGACCCAAAGCGCATCGAGCTTCGGGAGCTGCGGAACACCAATGGCTGCAGCGCTCAGACCGAAAGATGCATAGTTGAGGACGCGCCGGAGGGCTGAGCGGTCGTGGCTGGGGTACAAGGGCACTCGGTGAACCTGGACACCGCCTAGCTCCTCACGCATGTAGGCGCGCTGACGGTACCCGTCCGCTAGAACTCCGGTCGGATAGTTGGGAAATCCAGTGAGAACATGCACCTCGTGACCCCGTGCTGACAGTGCCCTCGCCGCCACTGACGTCAGGGCGGCCGGGCCTGGCTCGGGTTCGTACCACTGACTGAAGAAGCCAACCCGCATGTTCAACGCCCGTGCGTCCGAAGAACGCCGTGGACGGCCTCGATCACCCGGTCCACCTGGTCGGAGCTCATTGAAGATGAAATCGGGAGACTCACCACCCGGGAGAACGCTTCGGTGGCAACAGGGAACTCTTCTGGCGTCAACCCAAGGGACTCTTTCCAGAACGGATGCAGGTGAAGCGGAATGAAGTGCACACTGGTGCCCACACCTGCGGCAGCCATCTGCTTAATGAAATCATCCCGACAGATCGGGGCCTCTTCATTAAGCTTTATGGCGTAGATATGCCATGAATGACCATCTGGCTCCCTGGGCCCATCAGGGAGTTCAAGCGGGAGCCCAGCAAGCTCGGTGCTATAGCGATCGGCAATGGCTTGGCGCGCCCGCGCCATACTGGTTATCCGCTGAAGCTGGACACGCCCCATCGCTGAAGCTGTGTCCGTCATGTTGTACTTATACCCGGCAGCAACGACTTCATAGAACCAGCTGGGCTTGGTCGAAACATAACGGTCGAATACATCCCGGCTGATCCCGTGCAGACGCATCGTTCGAGCCCGGCGAGCGATGTCTGGACTCTTGGTCACGAGCATGCCCCCCTCCCCAGTCGTCATCGTCTTGGTGGCGTAGAACGAGAACACCACGGCTTCGCTCTCGCCGTCACCAACCAGGCGTCCGTCGCTCATGCTCGGAAGCGAGTGGGCGGCGTCCTCAACCACCGCGAGGCCATGGCGCCCAGCGAGCCTTGCCAACGGCTGACGAGGCACCGGAAGCCCCGCGAAGTGAACCGGGATGATCGCCCTCGTACGATCCGTGATGGCGTTCTCGGCTGCGTCAAGGTCGAGATTCAGGCTGGTTGGCTCCACGTCGACCATGACTGGAGTGGCGCCCAAGTAGCGAACCACCTCCGCCGTGGCAGTGAAGGTCCAAGTGGGGACGATCACTTCGTCGCCGGGCCCGATCCCGAGAGCCTCGACCCCAAGATGAAGCCCAGCGGTCGCAGAGTTGACAGCGACCGCGTGCAGGTCGTCGCCCAAGAATGCCGCGAACTCCTGCTCAAAGGCGGCAGTGATGGGACCTGTTGTCAACCAGCCCGATTTCATCGCAGTCGCAACGGCTTGGATCTCGGCATCCGTGATATCAGGGACGGCGAACGGGATGAATGCGCTGGTGCCGATCGTGGTCATGCGGTCGCCTCCGTGGTTTCCGTGCAGCGCGCCCCCTGCCAGTCACTCGGGCATCGCTGCGAGTCGGGCGCGCAGTTCGCCACAGCGACGAACGGAGCACACATGAGTGAGATTAGGACCCATATCGGAAGCGTCCAACTTAGGTCCCAAGTGCAGCGCCGGCTTCCTTGAACCGACCTAAGAAAATGGCCCGATCGAAACTAGAGATCCCTTGCTCCCTGCAAGAATTTTGGCCGCGCGCGCGATTCTTAATAATTTGCTAATGTTACTCAAGTGATTCCAGGTCTTGACGCGCCTGGCGTGCGCCGCGCCTCTCCCCTGAATCAGCAGCTGGCTCTCAAAGCTGCACAGGGACACGGAGCCGTCGCCATGACCACGGGAATGGTCCGCCAAGTTGACGTCAGCGAATGAATGTAATGGAATCAGCTATGGTCACGAGGAGTCGGAATCACCACCTGTAGCGCCCGCGCTAGGTCTCCAGCCTCCGCCAAGCGAGCAATACGTGACTTGTTCAGAAGATCATCCCAAGACACTGGTGGTTTGATGCTTTCCAGAGATCTCATTGAGGGCGCCACCGTGACGATCACCGGTGGGACCGGTTCCTTCGGCTCGATC
>JAUNRO010000244.1:0-494 GCA_030544185.1 Propionibacteriaceae bacterium
TGAGGGTCATGTGGCCGAGACCGGAGAAGCCCGCGAGCACCGGGGAGTTCTGCAGGTCGTGGTCGAGAACCTGCAGGCTGCCCTTCACCAGCAGGCCGCCGGTGGTGAGGATCAGTCCGGCCTGCCACAGCCAGAAACCCACCCGGAAAAACCGGTCGGTGTCGGCGGCGGGGAACTGGGCGACCAGCGCGAGCAGCAGGAGCAGCATGATCGTGCCCAGTGTCAGCGTGTGGGTGTGCACGACGGCGAGCTGGGTCCCACCGGCGACGCCGTTGAGTTTGGTGAACTCGCGATAGAACAGGCCGCTCGCGAGACCGATCGCGGTCCAGATCGCGGCGGAGCGGAACAGTGCGGTGTGCATGGTTTCCTTTCAGTCGATTCGGTGACAACACCTCGAGGCTAGAAATTTCTGCGGGCCGGACCCAGCGCCGCGCATCCACCTTTCGATCGACCCACCCGCTGCCGGTCCACCCCGTCGAACCCCCGTCCGCCCC
>JAUNRO010000244.1:504-4934 GCA_030544185.1 Propionibacteriaceae bacterium
TGCCGCCGGCCCCGTGGCGGGCGGAGACTGCCCAGGTGACCGACCTGCTCGCGCTGCCACCGGCCGTGATCGCCGGGCTCGTGCTCGCGGCGTTCGTGGCCGGCTGGGTCGACGCGGTGGTCGGCGGTGGCGGGCTCATCCAGCTCCCCGCCCTGCTCATCGGGCTACCCGCCGATACCCCGACGGCGCCGGTGCTGGGCACCAACAAGATCGCCGCCGTTGCCGGCACCCTGACCGCCGCGATCACCTATGCCCGCAGGATCGCCATCCACGTGCCGACGCTGATCCCGCTGGTGATCTCCGCCTTCGCCGGCTCCGCGGTCGGCGCCGCGCTCGCGCGGCTGATCCCCAAGGCTGCGCTCACGCCGATCGTGCTGGTGGCGCTGATCGGCGTGGGTCTCTATACGGTATTCCGGCCCCAGCTCGGGCTGGTTCACCAGCCCCGGCACGCCGGCGCCGGTGAGATCGCGCGGACGGCCGGGATCGGCGGCACCATCGGGCTCTACGACGGGATCCTCGGCCCCGGAACCGGCTCGTTCTTCGTGATCGCCATGGTCGCCGTCCTCGGCTATGGCTTCCTGGAGGCCAGCGCCAAGGCGAAGATCGCCAATCTCACCACCAACGCCGCCGCTATCGGTGTGTTCGGTCTCAACGGCGAGATTCTGTGGGGGATCGGCGCACTGATGGCGCTCGCCAACCTGTCCGGAGGTTTCCTCGGTGCGCGCACGGCGCTGCGCAACGGCAGCGCGTTCGTCCGCAAGGTCTTTCTCGTGGTGGTCGGCTCGCTCGTGGTCAAGCTCGCCTTCGACACCTGGCAGCAATTCGTCTGAACCTCGTCTGAACAGGACGGCGGATCAGGCGGGCCACCCCGGCCACACGCTCAGCGGGCCGCCCCATTCGATGCCGTGCCCGACTGTGGACTCCAGGTTCTCCAGCGCCCAGCGGCGGGCGGACTCGTCGGTCGCGGCGGCCAGCCAGGCCCCGGTGAACGGGGCGAACGCGGTCTCCATCCGGCTCAGCAGTCCGCTGGCGGTGCGCGGGTCGGTGGGCTGGACGGGCAGGGCGTACGCCGGATCGGCTGCGGGGGCGGCCTGGCCCCGATCGCGCAGCCGGTCGGCGAGCCGGTCGCGCAGGTCGCGGCGCGCGGCCAGGATGTCGTGGGCAACGCGAGCCTCGGGGCGCGCGAGCCAGGGGATCGCGACCTGGTAGCCGTAGACCAGCGCGTGGGCCTGGCGCAGCATCTGCTGCTCGGCCTGGGCATCGCTCCACGGTTCCAGCTCCCGGACCTCGACCACCGGCGGCTCGGGACGGGGGGCATCGCGGGTCAGGGCGACCTGCGCCGCCCGGGCGTACGCGGCGAGCGACCCCCACACCAGCGCCGTCGGTCCACGCAGGCCCAGCGCCGCCCGGCGATAATCCGCGAGCGCCCCCTCCAGCCGGTCGTGCAGTGACCTGGCCGCCTCCTCGCGCGGCCCCGCCGTGAGCGTCACCGCGGGCACCGGCCGGTGCCGGGGAGTCCGCCCCGGGGCGGGGGACGGGGCCGCCGTCGCGCGGCGGGCGGGATAGGGATCGAGCAGGGCGGTCGCGTGCGCATCGTGGGCGGTGGCCAGCCAGCCTGCGGTCGCGGTCTGGGCAGGGCTCAACCGGAGCCGGTCGGCCGCCGCCGCGACCTGCCCGGCCAGCGCGGCGAGCTCGACCTCGTGGCGGAGCGCCACCTCCTGGCCCGGCACCGTGGGCTCGGGCGTGGGGGAGGGCTCCGGGGGCGGGGCGCCGGCGCCGCCGCGGATCACCGGATCGCTGACCTGGCACCCCGTCACGCCGAGCGTGAGGACCCCGGCGAACGCCAGGAAGCCACGGCGGGGCAGGGAGGTCACGGGCCGACCGTACCGCACCGCCCCGGGTATGCTGTCCCGACACCGGACAACTGCATTCACAACAGGATCACCCGACTCGCGTGTCCGGGCGAATGCACGGCCAACGACGAACACCCGAGGTGCAGAGCATGAACGACAGCCAACTGACTTCTCTGCTGAGCCCCCTGCTCGCCCAATTCGCCCTCGAACTGGAGTCCCTCGACTCGGTGCCCGCCGGGCGCCGGCGTCTGCTGCGCGTGATCGTCGACGGTGACGGCCCCGAGGGCCGCGGCCCGAGTCTCGATGACATCGCCGAGGCCACGAAGGCCATCTCGACCGCGCTCGACGAGGCCGACCTGGTGGGCGACCAGGCGTACACGCTGGAGGTCTCCTCCCGCGGCACCTCCCGCCCGCTCACCCAGCCCAAGCACTGGCGCCGCAACCGCGATCGCCTGGTGAAAGCCATCCTCGCCGACGGCGGGGAGGTGACCGGCCGGGTGCTGCGCAGCGACGATTCGGGTGCCACCCTCGAGGTCGTCACCGATCAGAAGAAGAACATCACCGCCGAACGGGAGCTCGCCTTCGCCGACATCACGAAGGCGCTGGTCCAGGTCGAGCTGAATCGCAAGAGTGCCGATCCCGGCGAGGAAGGAGACCTGTGATGGATATCGACATGGCCGTCCTGCGCACGATAGAGAAGGACAAGGAGATCCCTCTCGACGTCCTGGTCACCGCGCTCGAAGAGGCGCTGCTCAACGCCTATGACAAGACCGAACACCCGATCCGGGGTGCGCGGGTCCATCTGGACCGCAAGACCGGCAGGGTGCAGGTGCTCGCACCCGAGCTCGATGAGGAGGGCAACGTCATCGGCGAATACGACGACACACCCGCCGACTTCGGCCGGGTCGCGGCGTCGACCGCCCGCCAGGTGATCTTCCAGCGCCTGCGCGATGCGCAGGACGAGCAGAAATACGGCCACTTCGCCGCCGCCGAGGGCGACATCGTCGTCGGCGTCGTCCAGCAGGACCGGGACTCGCGCACCGTGCGGGTCGATCTCGGTTCGCTGGAGGCGATCCTGCCGCAGGCCGAGCAGGTGCCGGGGGAGGATTACAGCCACGGGACGCGGCTGCGGGTCTATATCGTCTCGGTGCGCAAGGAGCTCCGCGGCCCGCAGGTCGTGGTGTCCCGGACCCACCCGGGTCTCGTCGAGCGCCTGTTCCGCCTCGAGGTGCCGGAGATCGAGCAGGACGTCGTCGAGATCAAGGCCGTTGCGCGGGAGGCCGGACACCGCACGAAAATCGCCGTGGTCTCCCACAACCGCGATGTCTCCGCCAAGGGTGCGTGCATCGGCCCGATGGGCCAGCGTGTGCGTGCGGTGATGCACGAGCTCAACGGGGAGAAGATCGACATCATCGACTGGTCGGAGGATCCGGCCCGGTTCGTCGGGCAGGCGCTGTCTCCGGCCAAGGTCAGCCAGGTCACGGTCGTCGATCTGCAGGCCAAGGCTGCACGGGTCATCGTGCCGGACTATCAGCTGTCGCTCGCGATCGGCCGCGAGGGCCAGAACGCGCGGCGAGCCGCGCGGCTGACTGGGTGGCGCATCGATATCCGGCCCGACACCGAGCAGGAAGCCTGAGGCTCAGGCGCCGAGCCGGAGTACGCCCGGGGCGAGCACGCCGAGGCCGGCGATCAGGCAGGCCACGGTCGTCGCGGCGAAGGCGACCGTCCAGAGGAGCGCCGGGATGCGGGTGATCCGGGCCAGCTGTGCGGAATCGGAGTTGCCCGCGCGGTGTCGCGCGAGCTCGATGACGGGACGCGGCGCGGCGAGCAGCAGGGTCCAGGTGATGAGGTACGCCAGCCAGGACTGGTGGAGGGGCGAGAGATACCAGGCGGCGGCCGCGACCGCGGCCAAGCCGAACAACAGGACCAGCAGGCCGTAGAGGTTGCGGACCATCACGAGCATGGCCGCGAGCACGACGACGAGCAGGGCCACGACCAGCACCGCCCGGCCGGAGGCCAGCAGCAGCGCGGCGCCGAGGCCGAGCAGGCCCGGCGCGGGATAGCCCGCCAGCAGGGTTGCGACCATGCCGGGTCCGCGCGGGCGGCCGCGTGAGACGGTCAAACCCGAGGTGTCGGAATGCAGGCGGATCCCTTTGAGCTGCCGGCCGGTGAGGACCGCGATGATTGCGTGGCCCGCCTCATGGGCGACGGTCACCGCCATGCGGGTCAGCGGCCACGCGAGCACGACCAGTGCGAGTGCCGCCACGCCCAGCACTGCCACGGTCGTCGGCTGCGGCACCGGCTGCACCGCGGTGAGCCGATCGAGCAGGACGGGCCAGGGGTTGATCACGGTCACACTGTAGGCACGTGCCCTCCGGGAGTCCCGTAGCGATCGGGGCTGGTCGATGTCCCGGGGGACGTGCGGTGCAGGCTGCAACGTCGGCCCTGAGCAGGCCGTGGTGCCCCCGGTCCTGCCTGATGGCCCCTATTCCTGTCTCCCCGCCCCCCGTGCACGGGGGGCAGGAAGGCACGAAATGGGGCACCGATTGAGGAGCGGGGGCGGACCGGGACGAATGG
>JAUNRO010000245.1 GCA_030544185.1 Propionibacteriaceae bacterium
AGTGAAGGCCGGGATGCCGACGCTCACTGAGGCATTGGCGAACGAGTTGAGGGGGGTGCTTGGCGGGTGACCGTTACTAAGATCCTGTTGGCGCTCGCCCGGTTCCTTGACGCCGAGGGCGTGGGCGTGTTCAAGATCTCTACCCCTTACGTGGCGACAGATACGGCCATCACCCTGAAGCGCCTCCCAGCGTCCCCAGACCAGGCCATCTCTGTCACCCTCTACGACCACGAGGATGCTGCCTACGGGCTTGCTGATGCGTGGGCGAGGGTGCAGCTCCGGTTCCGCGCTCCCGGCCCTGTGACCGCCGTGGATGACCTAGCGGATGCGGCCCACGCGGTCCTCAATGACCGCCACAACTTCGATATGGGCGGAGTCCGCGTCTCGCGTGCTCGCCGCCTGAATGTTGCCCCGATGGGGCAGGACGCCAACCGGCGCGAGGAGCGTGCCGACAACTACGAGCTGATTCTCCGGCTCCCCTGAGTTCGCAACCCACCCAATAACCCTCCCGTGCGGCGTGGAGGGCCATCTCCCATGCCTAGAAGGAGGCACGTATGTCCACCCCCACCACGGAGTTCGGTTTCTCTTACGAGTACGGACTCGACATCTTCAAGAACGGCCAGTGGTTGCCGTTCCGGTTCCCGACTGGGATCAACCCCACCGTTTCTCCCGTCACGGAGGATGCGGCCACCTACGACGATCTGGGTGCCCCGAACGCCATCAAGACCTCCGAGTCATGGTCTGCCGACTTCCAGGTGCAGCAGCACCGACTCGCTGACGGCTCCTACCTCCCCGAGATTGAGGCCCTGCTGGAGCTGACGAAGCCGGACGCGAACGGTAACGCCGCGATCGGGCGGTTCCGCTGGTACGACAAGCCCGCGAACGGAACCCCGAACGCGGAGGACGCCTACGAAGGGCGCGCCACCGTGACCGTGAACCGCGCCAACACCGGAAACTCCGGCATCGGCGCATGGTCCGTGTCGCTCACCGGAAACGGGCGGCGCATCCAGATCGCCAACCCGTGGCAGGGCTGGGACGCCGAGACTCCAGCAGACCCCGAGGGCTTCTAGCCCCACTGACCCCTCCCGGTCCGGACCAATGGGTTGCGACCGGGCCGGGAGGGCAACCCGCAACCCGCACGCAACCCGAACGGAGCAACCCTCATGACCGTCAAAGACCTCACCGCCTACCTATCCCCGAACCTCGAACTCCCGTGGAATGGCGTCACGTTCGTTGTGCCGCCGCCCTCGCGTGAGACCGGCGCGATTCTCACGGCGATCAACCTCGCCGGAGTTGCCGCGTACACGTCGGCCACTGGCGAGTCATGCGCGGCGTGCGGCAGGTCCGGCACGGTTGAACTATCCGAGAAGGTGCAGGACCTGGTGCGGGCCGCCGAGGACAAGGATCTCGGCGAACTCTCCCTCGGTCCCGCCTATCAGCAGATGCTTGACGCCGGGGTGCCCGCGCCCGACCTCGAACTGTTCGAGCTGTACGCCCTCTACTACTGGACGATGGGCGAAGACGTGGCAGACCAGATCATCTCTGCCCGCCACAAGACCCGCCACGGAGGCCAGTCCAGCCCAAAAGCCCCAGCACGCCGGAAGAGTGGGCGCGCTTCGGCGTAGGTGAACCGGTCGGCACGGACCCAGATGGGGTGCCGATCTACGCGGACTATCGCATCCCGAAAGAACTGCTTCCCAGACCGCAGAAGGCTGGGGGTGTGGCGTGGCGGGACGTGTGGGGCCGGTTCGACCTGATCGAACTGGACATGCTCGAGCACTACGGCATCGACTGGCACGATCCCGCCCTGGAGCGTCCTTGGCCGTGGTGGCGTGACCGCGTGAATGGCCTGCTCGGCGCTGATACCCGTCTCGCGCGGGCGCTCAGTTCTGGTCGATCTTGAATCCAGCGTCTGCGCAGACTCCGGTCAGCTCCATGACGGCCCCGGCAACCATCGACGTGTCCAGCGTGATATCCCCGTCCTCAGGGGGGTTGTCGTAGATGGCCTGAATCGCCGCGAACGGCTCCCGGATGTCCTCCACCAGCCCACGCAGTTCTGCGGGCGCTCGGAGGACCAGTCCGCCGAGGCGGGTACTCATCGACAAGTACGGCTGGATCGTCTCGTCGGTAAGCGTCTCGGGGAAGTCGATCATCAGTGGCGGGATCTCAAAGGCCAGCCCCTGTTCTCCTCCCGCGTAGAACTCGCCACACACGTAGGCCATTTCGCCTGACGGGCCGGTTGCCTGCGGAGCCTCCGCCTCCGGGCTGGGCGTGGGGGTCTCCTCTGTCACCTGAGGGGCTTCAGTGACCTCAACGGTGGGTACCGGGGTCTCGACCTGGCCCTCTCCCGAACAACCCGCCAGCAACAGCACTGCCGCTCCTGCGGCCACGATTCCACGTCTCATGCGCCAACGGTAGCGAATCCGACTGATGAGGAGGTGCCTCTTGCCTCTCAAAGGTGGAGAACTCTACGCGACGCTCCGGTTGCAGACGCGCGATTTCGAGCAGGGCCTCGACGCTGCGAAGGGCCGATTCAGTGGGCTGCGCTCCACGGTCGAATCGGGCGTGCGTACCGTTGCAGGCGCATTCGCGGCAACTACGACCGCACTCACCGGCCTCGGCGTTGCGGCGCTGAAGGTTGGACTGGACTACAACCGGATGCAACAGTCCTCGCGGGCTGCGCTCACCACCCTCCTCGGGTCCGCCGAGGCCGCGAACGCGCAGATGGACAAGCTGGACGAGTTCGCCAGGTCCTCCCCGTTCGCCAAGCAGATCTTCATCCAAGCCCAACAGCAGCTCATCGGCTTCGGCATGGCCGCCGAGGACGTACTCCCGACGCTGGATGCGATCCAGAATGCCGTGGCCGCCGTGGGTGGATCAAACGAGGACATTTCCGAGGTCACCCGGATTCTGGCAACCGTCCAGTCGTCGGGGAAGATCACCGCCGAGACGCTCAACCAGCTCGGGGTGCGCGGAATCGACGCGGCCACCCTCATCGGTGAGTCGATGGGGATGACCGGGCAAGAGATCCGGGACTCGATCACGGCAGGATCTCTCGACGCGGGCGAGGCGATCGAGGCGCTCACCACCGGGATGATGGAGCGCTTCGGTGGGGCAACGGCGAACATCAAGCAGCAGATGGACGGTGCTGCGGACCGGGTGAAGGGCGCGTGGCGCGATATCGGCTCGGCGCTCGCGCGTCCGTTCATTGATCCGACCGGCGGGGGCCTCGCGGTGGACTGGACGAACCAGTTTGCTGATGCTCTCCGCGCCCTGGAGAAGCAGGCCGGTCCAGTGGTCAACCTGCTCACGCTCCGGCTCGGTCCCGCCTCCGATGCGATCTCCACTCACCTCACTGGCGCGAAGACGGCCATCGACGGGTTCAACGTCGCGGACCTGAACCGTGGTCTCGATGAGATGACGAAGTACACACCCCTCATCGCGGGACTCGGCACCGCGCTGTTCACAATGGGCGCGGGATCACTGCCGATCCTCTCCCAGCTCGGCTTCGCTGGGATCAGCCCCGTGGTTGCTGGCTTGGGCGCGCTGGTGCTCGCCTCGCCGGAGGCCCGGGACGCTGTGGGTCAGGTACTTGAGGCCGCTGAGCCGCTGCTGCCACTGTTCGGCAGTCTCGCGTTGGCGCTCTCTGACCTCGCCATGCACGCCCTTCGCGAGCTGATGCCACCGCTCGGTGAGCTAGGTGCGGCTCTCATGGAGTCCGGGGTCTCGATTGCAACTGGCCTACTGCCGCCGCTCACCGAGTTGGTGCGGGCGTCCCTGCCGCTGGTGGACGTACTTGCGGACGTGGTGGGCTGGATGGCGGAACTCCCTGCCCCGGTGCTCGCTGCTGCCGCCGCGCTGGTGGCACTCAAAGTACCGGGGCAGGCGCTGGGTGCGGTCTTCACGAACCTGAAGGAGCAGGCCGCCGTGCAGGCCGCGCTGGGTGGCACCTCGCAGGCCGTGGGTGGTCTGAGCGTGGCGATGATGGGCGCGAAGGCTCCAGTTCAGGCACTCGGGACCGCGCTCAAGACAGCGTTCATCTCCAACCCCATCGGCTGGGCGATCACTGGCGTTGTGGCCGCCCTCACCGTCTTTGGTGGCGCGCAGCGTGACGCCCAGCGGCAATCCGAAGAACTGGCGGCCACGCTCGACCAAGAGACGGCAGCAATCACAGAGAACACTCGCGGCTGGGTCATCAACTCCGCAGAGAAGGCCGGACTGCTGGAGGACTACATCTCCCTCGGTGGAGCCTCGGCTGACTACGTGGACGCGATCCTCGGCGAAGAGGACGCGATCGCCCGGGTGAACGCCGTGCTCGATGAGCACTCGACCATCGTGGAGGGCGCGGACGGCACCTACAAGATCTACGACTCGACTGCCGCGAACCTCATCAACCGGATGGAGCAGTACCAGGGCGAAGTCGACGCGGCCACGGAGTCCACAGAGCGGAAGATCGAGGCGGACCGCCGCGCGACAGAGGAGTCCCGCACATACACGGACGTGTTGCAGCGTGAGATTGACGCGCTGCGGGAGAAGGCCGACGCCCATGATCGGGCGTCCGGTGCGGCCCTCAACACGGCAGCGGCACAGTCGCGGCTCGCGGCTCAGTACGAGCGCAACGAGACCACGATCAAGGCGGTCACCGATGCCCTCAATGAGGGCGTGCAGGTCACGAACGACCAGAGCACGGCGTTCGACCTGAATACGGAGGCGGGCCGGAACGCCCATGACGCCCTCGTACAGACCGCGCGCGCATCGAACGACCTGACCTCAGCGATGATCGAGAACTTCGCGTCGCAGGGGGACGTGAAGCGTGCCGCCGAGGAAGCGCGGCAGAAATTCATC
>JAUNRO010000246.1 GCA_030544185.1 Propionibacteriaceae bacterium
GACGCCGCGAGGGGCCCCGGGGGACGCCGACGATCAGCTCAGGCCCGATCCACCGCGTCCTCGGCGGACTCGGTGGCCTCGTCCTCGCGTCGGCCGGTGCCCGGGCTCTCTTTCAGCCCGAGGGTGGCGAGGAACCCCACGGCGAGGATGCCGGCGGCGAAGCCGGTCGACACCTTGGCGGCATGCACGAGCGCGTCGGCTGCGGCATCGGCGGCCGCTGCCGTCTGCGGGTTCTCCCGGAGCGCGGGGATCGCGGCGCCGATCGAGTCGTGGACGGCGCTTTCGACGGGCGTACGCATGGGCTCCGGCACCCCCGCCGCCGCCATGCGGTCAGCGGTGCCGGCGGACAGTGAGGCGATCAGCAGCCCGCCGAGCACGGCGATGCCCATGGCGGAGCCGAGCTGGCGGACAGTGGTCTGGGTGCCCGAGGCCTCGCCGGAATAGCCCTTGGGCACGTCCGCGAGCATGATGTTGGTGACCTGCGCGGTCGCCATGCCGACGCCGAGACCATAGAGGAACAACCATCCGGCGAGGACCCAGAAACCACCCGGCAGCGTGAGCGCGATGCCGGCGACGGCGACGGCTTCGAGCAGGACGCCGATCCGCACGACCGCGGGCGTCCCGAGCCGGTTCGCCAGGTGCGGCACACCGGCGGACATGATGAAGGTGCCGAATGCCAGCATCATCATCAGCCAGCCGGTCTTGAGCGGATTCCAGCCCATTGCGCCCTGCAGCACCAGCGGCATCGTGAACAGCATGCCGAACTCGCCGAGCATGATGACGAAGGACGCGATCGCACCGTTGCGGAAGTTCGGAATGCGCCACAACCCGAGGTGACTCTGCACCACCTTGCCGGCTCGCTCGCGGGCCCGCTCCACAATTACCCAGGCCACCATCAGCCCGACCCCGCCCACGACCGCGATGATCACCGGGGAGATGCTGCCGTCGTCCTGGCGGATCCAGCCATACTGTGAGGACTCGATCAGCCCGAACACGATCGCCGCGAGGCCGAGGCTCGCGAGCAGGGTGCCGGGCACGTCGAGACCCCGGCGCAGCTGGGGATCGCGGGTCTCGGGCAGATAGAGGTACGCCAGGGCGAGCGCCACCAGACCGAACGGGATGTTCAGCCAGAAGGCCCAGCGCCAGCTGACATCGGTGGCCAGCCAGCCGCCGACCAGGGGACCGACCGCGGCCATGCCGCCGATCGTGGAGCCATAGATGGCGAAGGCGATGCCCCGGTCGCGGCCGGTGAACATCGTGTTGATCGTCGAGGCGGTCGCGGGCAGGACCATGGCGGCACCGATGCCCTGCACCAGTCGCGCGATGAGCAGCACCATCGGCGTCCCGGCGGCACCCGCGACCACCGATGAGACCATGAAGACCAGCAGTCCGGTGTCGAACATGCGCTTGCGGCCGAACAGGTCGCCCAGCCGCCCGGAGGTGAGCATGAGCGAGGCGAACACGAGCGCATAGACGGCGCCGACCCACTGCGCCTGGGTCGCGGACATGCCCAGATCCTCGATGACCACCGGCAGTGCCACATTGGCGATCGTCGCGTCCATGATGACCAGCGACGTACCCAGCGCGATGGCGGCCATGGCCCGCCAGCGATGCGGTGTGGATGCGACGGACATCGGTGTTCTCCTGCCCAGAAGTTGACGACGCGATGACGGTAACATCCCGACGGCACGTCGGTAAGATCGTGGACATCATCCAGGCGAGCGATTTCCATCCGACCGCTTCCGGTCGGCCGAATCAGGGGGCAGTGTGCCGAAGATCGACGCGGCCACGGTGGCCGAGCATCGGGCGCAGCGCGAGCGTCAGGTCGCCGACGCCGCGCTCGATCTGCTGACCGGTGAGGGTCCGTCGGCGGTCACGCCGGCCGCGGTGGCCGAGCGGGCGGGTCTGGCGCGGACGAGCGTCTATCAGTACGCCGGATCGGGCGCGGAGCTCGTCGCGCTCGCGGTCGAGGCGCTGTTCGTCCAGGCCGAGGCTTCCCTGGCCGGTGCCGTCGCGGCGGCCGGGGGCGATCCGGAGGACCGCATCGAGGCGATCGTGCGCGCCGTGCTGATCGCGGCCGCCGATGGGCACAGCCCCCACCACGCCGTCGAGGTCGAGCGGCTGCCCGCCGCTCAGCGGGCGCGGCTGGTTGATCTGCACCGCCGGCTGATGGCTCCGCTGGAGGACGCCATCACCGATGCCGGGGTCGCCGACGCCGCCACCGTGGCCGCCCTCGCCTGGGGAGCGATCAACGGCGTGGTCCCGATGCTGGAACACGGGGCACCGGTGGGGGTTCTGGTGCCGCTGGCGGTGGGCTTCGTCCGGGCCGGCGTGCGCGGCTCCGCGGCGGGGGGATCGGTGCGCTAGCGTTCGGTGGGCCGAATTCCTGGACTGGGCGAGGGAGGGCGATGTCCGAGCCGGCAGTACGGGTCGTCGAGACGGTGCGGCACAGCAAGGTCACCGGTCCCGACTCCGTCAACGACACCGAGCGCTTCGGGGTGACCGCGACCGACCTCGGCCTGGTCTGGGATGCCGGACCCGACGCCGAGGGCAACGACCGGGTGTTCGTGATGTTCGGCGACACCTATGGTGCGCAGTGGGGTGGTCACGGCGCCGGCCCGCGTGAGGCCGACTGGCGCACCAACGTGCTGTTCGCCTCCACCACCAAGGATCTCGAGGCCGAGAGCGTGCGGATGAATGCGGCGCTCGCGCGCGTACGCCGGGGTGGTGCCGCCCAGGCCATCCGCCGCAACCGCCTCCAGGTGCCCCTGCTGAAGCTGCCGTTCCCCGAGCACACGCTCATCCCGAACTCCGGCATCAGCATCGACGGCGTGCACTATGTGCAGTGGATGTCGGTGGCGATCTGGCTCAAGGGCGGGCGCTGGTGGACGCTGCAGTCCGGCATCGCGGTCTCGCGTGACGACGCCCGGACGTGGGCGAAGCCGCTGCGGGCGCGGTGGCTCAACCCGTTCGGCCGGGACCGGTTCCAGATCGCAGCATTCGCCCGCGACGGCGAGTGGGTCTATCTGGTGGGCACCACGAACGGTCGTCATGGACCCGCCTATCTCGCGCGCGTACGCCCGGATCGGGTGGCATGCGCATCGGCGTACACCTATTGGGACGGGGCCGGCTGGCAGTCCCGTCAGCGCCGCGCGACCCCCATCATCGACGGGCCGGCGGGGGAGCTCTCGGTGGTCTATCACCGCGGGTTGCGCCGCTGGCTCGCGATGACCCTGGACGAGAGCCGGGCCGCGATCGTCCTGCGCAGTGCGCAGCAGCTCACCGGGCCCTGGAGCGATGCTGTCGTCGCGGCCTCGGGCCGGGACTATCCCGCGCTCTATGGTGGGTTCATCCACCCGTGGGCCGTCGATGCGGACCGGATCTATTGGCTGATGTCCCAATGGGGCCCCTACAACGTGTATCTCATGCGCACCACGCTCAGCCTCGACCAGAAGGATCAGTGAATGTCAGTCCCGACGCGCACCACCGCGGTGCCCCTGTCCGTGCTGGACCTCGCCCACGTCGCGAAGGGCGCGTCGTCCGCGGATGCGCTGCGCCGCACCATCGACGTCGCCCGGCGGGCCGACGCCGCGGGCTATCGCCGGTTCTGGGTCGCCGAACACCACAACATGCCAACGGTGGCCTCGACATCACCGCCGGTGCTCATCGCAGCGATCGCGGCTGAGACCGACCGGATCCGGATCGGGTCGGGTGGGGTGATGCTGCCCAACCATGCGCCCTTCGTAGTGGCCGAGCAGTTCGCGATGCTCGAGGCGCTGCACCCGGGTCGCATCGATCTGGGTCTCGGGCGGGCACCCGGCACCGATCACATCACCGCACACGCGCTGCGCCGCGACGGCGGGCAGCAGGGGGTCGACGAATTTCCGCAGCACGTCCTGGAGCTGCTGGCCTGGCTGGGCGATGACCGGCTGCCGGATGCGATGGCACGCTATCTCGCCGCGACACCGGCGCCGGGAGACAGCCACCCGGAGCTGTGGCTGCTCGGATCCTCCGGCTATGCGGCACAGCTCGCCGGGATGCTCGGCCTGCCCTATTGCTATGCGCACCACTTCGGCACGCTTGACCCCGTCGAGGTGCTTGATGCCTATCGCACCCGGTTCGAGCCCTCCGCTGCGCTGGCGGAGCCGTACGCCATGGTGTGCACCACAGTCATCGCCGCCGACACCGCCGAGGAGGCCGACTTCCTCGCCGGGCCCGCCAGGATCATGCAGATCGAGGCCCGGACCGGCCGACGGCAGCCGATCGTGTCACCGGAGGAGGCGGCGGGGCGTGAGTTCGATCAGCTCGAGCGCTCGATCCTGGCCCAGAACTCCGGCACCCGGTTCCAGGGCGAGGCCGCCGAGGTGAGCTCGCGGCTGCGCGAGTTCGTCGCTGCGACCCGGATGCAGGAACTCATGATCGCCGCCAGCACGTTCGACACCGAGGCGAAGGCGCGCACGCTCGAACTCGTGGCGAACAACTGGTGGTGACGCTCCGGGCAACAGCAGGGGGCCCACCCGCGCCGTGCGGATGGACCCCCCGTGCTGTCGGATCAGCTCACTGCTGGCCCGGCGAATAGCGCCGCAGCCGCGGTCGTCCGCCGCCACGCTCGTTGAGGCTGCGCTCCCGATCACGCTCCCGGTCGAGCATCTCCCGCTCGTGGTCGGAGTCGTCCTGGACGTCCCCGGCTCCCAGCGTTCCGCGCTGCTGGTCCGCCTGCTGGCCGCCGGCCACACGCGCATCCTGCGCCTGCTGGTCGGCATAGTGCTCGCCGCCCCGCGCGAGCGTCGGGTCCTGGCGATCACGGTCGTCGCGGCCGAGCATGTCGTCGCGTC
>JAUNRO010000247.1 GCA_030544185.1 Propionibacteriaceae bacterium
CTCGGGATGTCGGTCGCGGCGATGCGGCCGGTGAGCGAGATGATCTCGAACACCGTGGTGAACAGCCTCGTGCTGGTGCTCATCTCGGCCGTGGTGATGATCCCGGTCTCGTTCGGCCTGGCGATGCTGTCGTCGGCGCTGCGCCGGGGCCGCGGGGACTCGATCATCCAGAGCATCTTGCTGACGCTGGCCGGGTTGCCGGAGTTCGTGATCGGCATTCTGTTGGTCGCCCTGTTCTCGACCACCGTGTTCCATCTGCTCCCCGCGGTGACGGTGTCGATGCCGGGCCAGCCGCCCTGGTCGCGGCCGGAGGCCATGGTGCTCCCGGTGCTCACGCTCGTGCTCGCCGTGTCGCCCTATGTCGCCCGGATCGTGCGGGCCACGCTGCTGGAGGTCCTGGACAGCGACTATGTCGAGCTGGCGCGGCTCAAGGGCGTGCCGGAGCGGGTGGTGATGGCGCGCCACGCGCTGCGCAACGCCATCGTCCCGGGCGTCCAGGTGATCGCGTTGCAGCTCGCCTGGCTGGCCGGCGGCGTGGTCGTGGTCGAATCGCTGTTCTCCTATCCCGGGATCGGCAAGCAGCTGGTCGATGCGGTGCGCAACCACGACATTCCGCTGGTGCAGGCGCTCAGCATGATCATCGCGGGGGTCTATGTGACGGTGAACCTCATCGCCGACGTGGTGTCGATCCTGCTCACCCCGCGCGCACGGACGGCGATCGCCGGATGAGCGCGCCCGTGCACGGCCTCAAGCCCCCGCTGACCACCCGGCAGCGGCTCCTGCGGAGCCCCCAGTTCCTGCTCGGGCTGACGATTACGGTCGTGATCGTCGTGCTCGCGCTCATCGGCCCGTGGATCGCGCCGTTCGGTGAGCGCGAGATCACCGGCCCGCCGTTCTCCGGCGCCACCGGCGTCTTCGGCACCGACCATCTCGGCCAGGACGTGCTCAGCCGGCTGCTGCACGGCGGCCAGAGCGTGCTGGTCGTGGCCTTCCTCGGCACGCTGCTCGGCATGATCGGCGGGGTCGCCCTCGGTGTCATCGCCGCCTATGCCGGTGGCTGGTGGGACGAGGTCCTCATGCGGCTCAACGACATCGCGCTGGCCTTCCCCCAGATCCTGCTCGCGCTCGTGGTGCTCACCGCGCTCGAGCCGACGCTCTGGCTGCTGGTCGTGCTGATCGGGATCTCCCACATGCCCCGCATCGCCCGGGTCTCCCGCGGCGTGGCGCTCGGCCTGGTCGGCCGGGAGTTCGTCCAGTCCGCCGAGGCGCTCGGGGAGCGGCCGAGCCGGATCGTGGTCGCCGAGGTGCTGCCGAACATGACCACGCCCCTGCTCGCCGAGGCGGGCCTGCGGCTCACCTATTCGATCGGGCTGGTCGCGGCCCTGGGCTTCCTGGGTTTCGCGGCCGATCCGGGCGCGGCCGACTGGGGCCAGATGATCAACGAGAACGGCCTCGCGCTGACCACCCAGCCCTGGGCGATCCTCGCGCCGGTGCTCACCATCGGCACCTTCACCGTCGGCACCAACCTGATGGCCGATTCGATCGCCAAACTCACCGGACGGGTGCTCACATGACCGGATTGATCGTGGCAGGCCTGCGCGTCGGGCTGGCCGGCACCGACGTCGATGTCGTCGATGACATCGACCTCACCCTGCGCCCGGGTGAGATCGTCGGCCTGGTCGGCGAATCCGGTTCCGGCAAGACGACGGTCGGCACGGCCCTGCTGGCGTACGCCCGAGACGGTGCCGAGATCGATGCGGGTGAGGTGCTGTTGGCGGGTGAGGACGTGCTGGGCAAACCCTGGCGGGAGGTGCGGGACCTGCGGGGCACCCGCCTCGCCTACGTTCCGCAGGACCCCGCCGCCGCCCTCAACCCGAGCATCCGCATCGGCCGGCAGCTGGTCGAACTGATGGAGTTGCGCGGGATGGGCACGGCGAAGTCCCGCCTGGAGGATGCGCGGCGCGGGCTGCGCGAGGTCGGCCTGCCCGACACCGACGAGTTCCTGCGCCGCTATCCGCACCAGCTCTCGGGCGGGCAGGTGCAGCGCGTCGCGCTGGCGATGGCGTTCATGCCGCGCCCGGATGTGCTCGTGCTCGATGAGCCGACAACCGGCCTCGATGTGACCACCCAGGGCATGGTGCTCGACACGATCGCGGCGCTGTGCGAGACCCATGACGTCGCGGCGCTCTATGTCACCCACGACCTCGCCGTGATTGCGAACATCGCAGACCGGGTGGCGGTGATGTATGCCGGGCGGATCGCCGAGCTCGGCCCCCGCGAGGCGGTGTTCAACGATCCGCGCCATCCGTACACCCGGATGCTGCTGGATGCGATTCCGCACCTGAGCCACGCCCGCGCGCTGAAGGGAATTCCCGGGCGTACGCCCGCGCCGGGCGCCCGGCCGGCCGGTTGCCGGTTCCACGATCGCTGCCCCGAGGTGATCGAGGCCTGTCGGACGCGCGAGCCGGAGCCCGTGGTCATTCCCGGACCGGGCACGGCCGCAGACGGTGGTGAGCACCGGAGCCGCTGTCTGCGGGCGCTGGAGTTGGGCACGTGGGACATCAACACCGGCACCGTGCCGGACGCCGACCCGGACAAGCGGCGCGAGCCGCTGCTGAGCGTGAGCGGGCTGGACGTGTTCTATGGCCGCAAGCAGGTCATCCACGACGTGAGCTTCGATGTGGCGAGGGCCGAGGTTGTGGCGCTGGTCGGTGAGTCCGGCAGCGGCAAGACCACGATCGCGCGCTGTATCGGCGGGCTGCACCGGCTGTGGACCGGGACGATCTCGTTCGATGGAGAGGAATTGGCGAAGCGGCCGCGGGGGCGGCGGCGGGACCAGCGGAAACGGATCCAGTACATCTTCCAGAACCCCTATCTGTCGCTGAACCCGCGGCACACGGTCGAGCGGATCTTGCGGCGGCCGATCGATCTGTTCGGGATCGCCTCGGGCAGCGAGGCGCAGGACCGGGTGGCGGCACTGCTGGAGAGCGTCGCGCTCGGGCCGTCGATCATGCGACTGCCGGCGAGCCGGCTGTCCGGTGGCGAGCGGCAGCGGGTCGCGATCGCCCGGGCGCTGGCCGCCGAGGCAGACCTGCTGGTGTGCGACGAGATCACCTCGGCCCTGGACGTATCGGTGCAGGGCTCGATCGTGGAGCTGCTGGAGGAGCTGCGGCAGAGCCGCGGGATCAGCGCGGTGTTCGTGACCCACAACCTCGCCCTGGTGCGCTCCATCGCCGCGCGGATCGAGATTCTGAGTCAGGGCCGGATCGTGGAGTCCGGGCCCGTCGCGACGGTGATGGAGGCGCCCCAGGAGGCGTACACCCAGCAATTGCTCAGCAGTACGCCAACGATCGAGGCGCGACGCTGATCCTCAGCCGAGCAGCTGGCGCACCAGCGCGTCGCGCGTCCAGTCCCGGAGCGCGCCCGGGGACCACGCCTGATCCACCAGCAGCGCACGATAGACATCAGGCCCGAACAGCGTGAGGGTGATGTCGATGGCGTCCTCGATCGTGAGGCCCTCGCGCAGGCCGCCGAGGGCCTGCAGCGCTTCGACCACGGCCGTATAGTCCCGGCGCCGCCAGGCCTCATGGAACTCATAGACCTCGGCCACTTCGGGATCGGTCAGGCTGCCCACCCGGGCCACGTCCATCAGCGGGGCGACGGCGACGAGGATGTCGTGGCCGGCGGCGACGAACGAGTCGACCAGCTCCTGAGCGGTCGTGGCGCGCGTGATGCCCATCCACTGCTCGGGGTCCTCCGCGCCGGCCTCGGCCAGGGCGTCCTCGATGGAGGTGCGGATGAGCTGGCTCATCAGCCTCGGCTTGGTCCCGAAGAAATAGGACACCGTCTGCACAGCGAAGCCGGAGCGCTGGGCGATATCGGCCATGGTCGCCCCGTGATAGCCCTGCTCGATGAACGCCTCCCGCGCGGCGGCCAGGACCGTGCGGCGCGAGGCGTCGGCCTGCTCGCGGCGACGCGAGGGAGTCTTCTTGACCGGGGCAGCCATGGAGAGAGACTCTAATAGATCCCTTCACTAGTTAGTCTCACTAGTGAGATCGCCTAGGTCGCCGACGGTTCTGTCCCGCGGCAGGCGATTCGCCGCATTCAAAGGAGAACGCGATGAAGAACGTACGCCCGATCGCGGCATGCCGGTGGCTGCCAGGTTTGGTGGCAGTCGCAGGGATTGGCCTGAACAAGGCGATGTGGGTCCGGGGCGTTCCGGCCCGCACGAAGGGGTCGCTCGAAGGAGCAATGACGCATCCCGGCGCGGCGAAGCCACCCCGGACCTGGACCGACCTCGGTGGCCGGTTCGCCACCCCGCCGGCCGCCGTCTCCTGGGGCGACCACCGACTGGATCTGTTCGGCGTCGGGATCGACGGGGCGATGTATCACAAGGCCTGGGACCGCGGCTGGGTCGGCGACGGTTGGACGTGGCTCGGCGGGAAGTTCACGAGCCAACCGCTGGCGGCGACGATCGGGAAGGGCCGGCTCCACGTCTTCGCGCTCAGTTCGACGCCTGTGGACGAGGGAGTTCGTCAACAATGCGTGGGAGCCGGACTGGCGCCCGATCGGCGGTCCGTTCACGTTCCTGCCCGACATCAAGGTGACGAACTTCACCGAGATGGTCGCGGCCGGCATCGCGCCGGATGGGTCGATGCGCTATTCCGGTTATCGGAAGGGCGCCTGGTTGCCCTGGGGCAACCTCGGCGGCGGCCTCACGAGCATGCCGACGCTGGCGGCGCCTGACCGCGGCGGCTACATCGATTACCTCGCCCTGGGTCTCGACGACGATCTGTGGCGACGCCACCAGATCGGGGGCCTGGG
>JAUNRO010000248.1 GCA_030544185.1 Propionibacteriaceae bacterium
CACCAGCCACGTCGGACAGTCACCCGCCCTGAAGCCTTCGCTGCACAGCGGTGACCACCCTCGCTCGGCCAGGAATGCGCGCATCGGCCAGTGCCGCCCGGGCGGCGAGCGCTCCGCAGGCGCCGTGCACCCCGCCACCGGGGTGGATCGCGGCACTGCCGAGATAGAGCCGCTCAACCGGCGTCCGCGGACCCCCGAGGCCCGGAATGGGGCGGAAGACGGCCTGCTGGAACAGTTGCATCGTGCCACCGCCGACAGCGCCCCGGTGGGCGTTGGCGTTGGTGGCCTCGATGAGTTCCGGAGTCTGGTCCAGACGATCCACCACGAGATCGTGGACCCCGGGGGCCAGTTCGGCCAGCAAGTCGTCCAGGCCGGCGATCGTGGAGCGGGCCGCCTCGGGTTGATAGGGCCCGCGCGCGAGATGGGCATACGCCCAGAAGGTCTCGGTGCCCGCCGGCGAGCGCGTGGCGTCGACCGTGGTCATCTGACCGGCGAGGGCGAAGGGGCGCCGCGGCAGCGTGCCGCTCTCCACATCGCCGGCCCAGCGCAGCCCGCTCGGCAGGTCGTGGCCCAGATGCAGCACCGCCGCGCCTCGGGCGGCGTCCGCGCGCCACGGGATCGGAGCCGACAGGCGCAGGTTGATTTTCACCGTGGGCAGATCCCAGGCGAAGCGGGCAAGCCGGCGCCGGAACCGCTCGGTGAGCGCCTCGGGCGGCAGCAGCGAGGTGAACAGTGCGGGTGCTGAGGTGTTGGCAATCACGGCCCGACGGGCGCGAATGCTGCGGCCATCGGCCAGCATGACCCCGGTCGCCCGGCCCGCACTGGTCCGGACGGCGACCACCGGGGCATTGAGCTGGATCTGGGCACCGGCGCTCTCGGCGCGGGAGCGCAGGGCCGCAGCCAACTGGCCCGCACCGCCGACGGGCGCCGGCATGCCGACGTCCTGGGCGAGCATCGCCATCATCCAGCCGAACAGCCCGCTCCCGGGCGCGTCGAGCGGGATGTCGGCGTGCAAGGCATTGCCGGCCAGAATATTGGGGCCCTGGCTCCCGCCGAACAGTTCGGCGGCCATGCGATGCACCGGCAGCAGCAGGAAGCGCGCGAAGTCCCCCAGTCCGGCGAGTCCGAGCGTCCTGATCAGCGCGATGGGATCGCTGACCGGCGGCCAGCTCCCCAGCAGCGACCTCATCAGCGGACGCCGGATGCGGCGCCACTGCTCAACCAGACCCAGCCAGGCATCACCGTCACCGGGGTGGTCGGCATCCAGGGCGGCTGCGGTGATCGCGGCGTCGGTGGCGATGCGCGCGCCGGGGTCGTCGGCCGATGCCACGTGCGCCAGCGGTGTCGGGGCGGTGCTCCAGCGCAGCCCGTGGCCGGCGAGATCAAGCCTCTCCAGTGCCGGGGATACCTTCGCGAGGGGATGGAAGGCACTGAAGTCGTCCTGCGTCCAGCGCTCGTCCGGGCCATCGTCCCGGGCCACCGTCACGGTGCGGCTCGCGACTGCACCGCCCACCTGCCCGGACGCCTCGGCCACGATCACCTCCCAGCCGGCGTCGGCCAGCATCGCAGCAGCAACCAACCCGTGGTGTCCCCCGCCGACCACGACGGCGTCCACCAGCGGTGGTGTTCCCCCACTGCCGGTCCTGGGATCGCTCTCGCTCATCTGAACTCCTTTCGACGACACCACCGGGGCGCCCACGACGCTGATCAAGGACTGCGCACGAAGGCGACCACGAGAACCAGCGTGACCATCGCGACGGTCACGCCCCAGAGAATGCGACGAGCGATGATGTCCTGCATGCCTGGCCTCCTTCGGACAGGGATCGACGGGTGGCCGTTCAGGCCATGACGTAGTGCTCAGTGTGGATGGCGGCACGGGGCACGCCGAGGCTGTCCAGTGCATCCCAGACCGCGTCGATCATGACCGGCGGGCCGCAGACGAAATATTGCGCCCCCTCCAGTGGCTCGGGCAGGTGGCGCTCAAGAACGTTCTTGGTGACGTGGCCGGTCTCACCGTCATAGTCGGGCTCCGGGTCGGCGACCACCGGCACGACGGTCAGCATCAAGCGGTCATCGAGAGTGTCGATCTCCTCCCGGAACGTGGCTGCCTCCCGGCTGTCCGACGCATGGAACAGCACACTCGGCGTCTGGTCGTTGCGGTCGTGCATCGTGCGCAGGATGCTCATAATCGGCACCACTCCACTGCCACCGGCGATGAACACATAGCCAGCGGCCGGCCGTTCGGGATCGCCGGCGTGCTGGTCGAGATCGAACGTGCCGAACGGCCCGTCGAGCAGCACTTCGGTGCCCGGCTCGAGGTGCTTGACCTGCGAGCTGAAGTCGCCGTTGTCCGAGATCGCGAACTCCACCTGGCCGACCCGTTCGGAACTCGAACTGAAGGAGAACGGGTTGTCGCTCAGTGTGAAAGGCGACTTGTCCACCGAGATCCAGGCGAACTGGCCGGCCATGAAGCGCAGCCCGGGATGCCCTTGGGGCCGCAGGGACAGGGTCCACGTGTTGCCGCGTTCGGGACGCACCTCCGCCACCACATAAGGCCGGCGTGCGATGAGCAGCGGCCGGATCACCCGGGCGTACAGCACCGCGATCAGCCAGCAGACCGCCATCGCGATCCAGTACGCCCGCATCACCGGATGTGCCAGATAGCGGTTGACGCCGAACATGTGCCACAGGAACAGCACAGCGACCGCCGCGGTGAGCACGACGTGCAACGTGCGCCACACCGGATAGGACAGCTTCAGCGCGGTCCGCCAGATCGAGGTCCCGACAAGCACCAGCAGCACCACCACGCCGGCGACCGCCGCCCGGGCGCGCCACGGGGCGGTCACCGGGTTGAGCAACTCGAGCATCGAGGGTGTCGAGATGAACAGGATGACCGGGTGGGCCAGCGCGAACAGAAAGCCGACCTGCGCGATCTGGCGGTGATGCTTGTAGAGCGTGTCGCTGGGATAGACGTCCCGCAGCACCGGCAGGCGCGCCGTGGGGATGAACTGGGCGCCCATGATTGCCATGCCGGCGAACCCCAATGCCACCGAAAGCTCCCGCCAGAACGTCGTGGAGGGTGGATGGGGCGGCAGGGCTATGATGAGCAGCGGAGCAAGCAGGACGGCTGCATAGCCGGCACCGCCCAACCAGGCTCGCCGCGGCTGCGGCTGGACGCTATGCGTGACCACGAGACTGCTCCACACTCAACCGCCAGCCGTCATGGGCGTTCGTCGGGCGCGGGTGCGTCCTGGCGTTCGGCGATCAGACACAAGCGCAGCAGCACTTCGTCGTTGCGGCGTTTGAACAATGCCTGGGCCACCCGATCCGGAATGAACCGCCCGGGGCCCGCGGTGACCGACTCGTGCATCGTCACCAGGGTGCCGCCCCCGTCGGCCTCTTCCAGTTCGAACTCGATGGCCGCCATCATCACCGGCCGGGTTCTAGCCTCCAGCCGCAGGCGCTTCGCCGGCTCGCTGACCATCACCTCCGTCTCGTCGTCGAGCACCACGGGCCACACGCCGACCGAGTGATGGATGAGAGCACCGACCTCGGGCCAGCGCAGACTGACGTCGCGGACCCTGGAGGCGCCGACCACCCAGCCGGGATACGACCAGCCATCGGCCAGGACGGCCCAGACCTCGTCAGGGGAAGCGGCGGTGTGTCGGATAACGGTGGACATCTCAGCTCCTCGGGGGCAGTGGACGTGTCAGTGGTCGCTCTGGCGGGTGTCGTTCTCGTCGGTGGTGGGCTCGTCAGTGCGCACGTCCGTGGTGGGCGCGGCGTACGCCTCGGGATCAGTGTCCCGGTCGTCGGTCTGGGTGGTGCGGGATGGCCCACCGGTTCTCGCGACCGCGGGCAGGGCCTCACCGACCCGTTTGGGCAGCTTCTTGGTCTCGCGGCCACGGGACAGCTTCTTGGCGGAGCCGGTGAGTGCGGAACCGCCGCAATCCAGCTGGGGAAACATGTCGTCGCCGCTGAGATAGAGCCGCACCGTGTTGGCGACCGCCAAGACCGGCACGACGAACAGGGCCCCGGCGATCCCCACCAGATAGACGCCCGCGGTGGTGCCCACGAGGAGCGCCAGCGGGTGCAGGTTCACCGCCTGGCCCATGAGGAACGGCGACAGCAGATCGCTTTCCAGCTGCTGGACGGCGATGACGATGAGAAGCATGATCAGCGCCGTCATGGCGCCGTCGGTGAACAGCGCGACCAGCACGAACAGGGCGCCGGACACGAAGGCCCCGATGAACGGGATGATGCACAACACGAAGGTGATGAGCACGAGTGGCAGCAGGAACGGCAGCCCCAGGAAGAAGGCGCCGATCCCGATGGCCACGGCATCGATGCCCGCGATGAGCACCTGCATCTTGATGTAGGTGGACAACGTCACCCATCCACGGCGGCCGGCCTCATGCAGTCGCTCGGCTCGGCGATCGTTCAGCAGGTCGATGAACCACGCCCACACGCGATCGCCCTGCGCCAGCAGGAAGAAGGTGCCGAGTAAGGCGATCACCCCGCCCGCCACGATGGTCACCGCGCTGGTCCCCACGGTCAGCGCTCCGTCGAAGATCGTTCCCTGGTTGCCGATCACCCACTCCTCGACCTGGTCGAGGGCCTCCCGCACGGTCTCGCTCCCGACGGGCAGCGTCTCGGCCAGCCATTCCTCGACGCGGTCCAACTCCGTCACGACGCTGGTGCGCAGACCCTCCAGCTCCGCGGCGAGACGGCCCACCACCAACCAGGCCACGCCCGCGAGCAGGCCGAGGAAGACCACCACGGTGGCCGCCG
>JAUNRO010000249.1:0-662 GCA_030544185.1 Propionibacteriaceae bacterium
GCCGCAGCGGCACCGCGGTGCCGGTGTGGGTGGTGAACTTCTCCATCACAGGACTCCTAGAGCTCAGAGGTCGGCCGACGCGGCGGCGCCATCCAGATCAGCCGGCGCGGCGAGGCGGCCCTGCACGGCGGTGGCAGCGGCGACGGCCGGGGAGACCAGGTGGGTGCGTCCGCCCTTGCCCTGCCGGCCCTCGAAATTGCGGTTGGACGTCGACGCGCTGCGCTCACCGGGAGCGAGCTGGTCGGGATTCATGCCGAGGCACATCGAGCAGCCGGCCTCGCGCCACTGCGCACCCGCAGCCGTGAAGACCTTGTCCAGTCCCTCGTCCATCGCCTGCAGGCGCACGCGCGCGGACCCGGGGACCACCAGCATGCGCGTACCCTCCGCGACCCGCCGGCCCGCCAGCACGCTCGCCGCGAGGCGCAGGTCCTCGATGCGGCCGTTGGTGCAGGAGCCGAGGAAGACCGTGTCGACCCGGACGTCGCGCATCGGCATGCCGGCCTCGAGGCCCATGTATTCCAGCGCGCGCTCCGCGGCGGAGCGGTCGACCGGGTCGGCGAAGTCCGCCGGGGACGGCACGGTCGCACCAAGCGGTACGCCCTGGCCGGGGTTGGTGCCCCAGGTCACGAACGGCGTCAGCTTGGTCGCGTCGATGGTGACCT
>JAUNRO010000249.1:672-4790 GCA_030544185.1 Propionibacteriaceae bacterium
GAGATAGTCAAAGGTGGTCTGGTCGGGAGCGATCATGCCGGCCTTCGCGCCCCACTCGATGGAGAGGTTGCACAGCGTCATCCGGCCCTCCATCGACATGTCGGAGATGGCCTTGCCGCGATACTCGACCATGTGGCCCTGGCCGCCACCGGTGCCGACCTGCGCGATCAGCGCGAGCGCGAGATCCTTCGCGGTGACACCCTCGGGCAGATCGCCCTCGACGTTGACCGCCATGGTCTTCGGCTTGGCCTGGGGCAGCGTCTGGGTCGCCAGGACGTGCTCGACCTCGGACGTGCCGATGCCGAAGGCGATCGCACCGAACGCCCCGTGGGTCGAGGTGTGGGAATCCCCGCAGACGATCGTCATGCCGGGCTGGGTGACACCGAGCCACGGACCGATGATGTGCACGACGCCCTGATCGGGGTCACCCAGGCTGTGCAAGCGGATGCCGAACTCCTCGGCGTTCCTGCGCAGCGTGTCGACCTGGGTGCGTGACACCGGGTCGGCGATCGGCTGGTCGATGTCGATGGTCGGGGTGTTGTGGTCCTCGGTGGCCAGCGTGAGGTCCGGCCGGCGGACCGGGCGTCCGCTTTGGCGAAGCCCGTCGAAGGCCTGCGGGCTGGTGACCTCGTGAACCAGATGGAGGTCGATGAAGAGCAGGTCCGGCTCCCCCTCCGCGGAGCGCACCACGTGGTCGCGCCAGAGTTTCTCGCTGAGGGTCAGTGGCCGGTCGGCTGCAGCCGCGGCATTCGTGGGCTCGTCTGTCATGACTCCATCCAAGGGGGTTGAGCGGCTGACTGCGGTGCGGCGTCCAAGCAGCGGACCATGGCGCAGGTTCCAGTGCATAACAGAGGCAAATGGCGCCGTCAGAAGCGTTTCGCAGAGCGGATCATAGGAGTGCCCAGATTGTGGACACTTGGCAGTATCAGAGTATGGACAATTCAAGCGGCGTGGGCGTACTGGACAAGGCGGCCTTGGTGCTCGGAGCACTTGAGACCGGACCGACGACCCTGGCGGGACTGGTGACCGCCACCGGACTG
The DNA here is from genome assembly GCA_030544185.1 of Propionibacteriaceae bacterium. Next base: position 1,713 of record JAUNRO010000249.1, read on the forward strand.
GCGAGGCCGACGGCCCACCGCCTCGCGGTGGCCCTGGAGCACCATCGGCTGGTCGGCCGTGACCTGCAGGGTCGCTTCGTGCTCGGCCCCCGGCTCGCGGAGCTGGCGTCCGCGGCCGGCGAGGATCGCCTGCTCGCCACCGCGGGTCCCGTGCTCGCGCGGCTGCGCGATATCACCGGGGAATCCACCCAGCTCTTTCGTCGCCAGGGCGACGTGCGCATCCGCGTCGCCGCCGCCGAGCGGATGTCCGGGCTGCGCGACACCGTCCCCGTCGGCAGCCAGCTGACGATGGCCGCCGGCTCGGCCGCCCAGGTCCTGCTCGCCTGGGAGGAGCCCGACCGGATGCAGCGTGGCCTGCGCGGCTCACGCTATTCCGCGGTCGCGCTCGCCTCGGTCCGCCGCCGCGGCTGGGCCCAGTCGGTCGGCGAGCGCGAGGCCGGCGTCGCGTCGGTGTCGGCGCCCGTGCGCTCTCCGTCGGGCAAGGTGATTGCCGCGCTCAGCGTCTCCGGGCCGATCGAGCGGCTGTCCCGCCAGCCCGGACGGCTCCACGCCCGCGCGGTGATGGCGGCGGCCGACCGCCTGTCCGAGGTCCTGCGCCACAGCGGCGCCGAGAGCTGATGTGCGTCCTTCACCCGCTTGCTCGGCCAGCGCTTTTCCCCCGCTGCGCGTTGGCCGATCCAGTGGGCTCCCCGGCCCGGAACGCATAGGCTGCTGTTCCGTGGCGGCCAACACACCCGATGCACCGGTTTCCGTCACGGCCGTGCCCACACGCGAATCCGGCGAACGAACGATGCGCGGTCGCTGGTGGTGGCCGTGGGCCCTGCTCGGGCTGCTCGGCGCGTTGCTGGTCGCCCCGATGGGCTTTGGTGTGGGCTATCTGGAGGACGGGCCCCGCGAAGTCCTCGAGCGGGCTGCACCGTGGACCCGCGAGGCCACCGGCCGCTATGTGGCGCGGTTCTCCGCCCTGATCGGTTCGCTGGTCATGTTCGTCGCGTGGTGGCGGTTGCGGCCCTCGCGCGGTCATGGCGCGGAGATCCCGTTGCGCCGGATCGGCCTGCTGTGGACCCTGCCCTTCTGGCCGGTGCCCGCGCTGATGACGGCGGATGCGTACGCCTATGCGGCGCAGGGCTGGCTCCTGCACCAGGGTCTCGACCCCTATGTCGTCACCATGGGCTTCCCGAGTCCGTTCACCGAGGGTGTCTATCCGATCTGGCGCCCGACGACCGCGGTCTATCCGCCCCTCACGCTGCACTTGCAGCACCTGATTGTGGACCTGACCGGGGCGCACCCCTATTGGGCGCCCACGGCCATGCGCCTGCTGGCCCTCGCAGGCTTCGCGTTGATGCTCGCGGTCACCGGTCCACTCGGGCGCCAGGTGGGCGCGTCGGCGCCGTCGGCGCTGTGGTTCGTGGTCCTCAACCCGCTGCTGCTGATCCAGTTCATCGGCGGCGCGCACAACGACGCCCTGATGGTCGGGCTGATCATGGTGGCTCTGTGGCTGGCCCGCACCCGGTTCGGGCTCATCACCGGCTGCATCGTCATCGGCATCGCCGCCGCTGTGAAACAGCCGGCGGTGTTCGCCGGCGCCGGGGTCGTGCTCTATCACGTCCTCGGCGAACAGCGCCGTCGCGATGCGCCGATCCCGTGGGGCCGCCTCATCAGCCGCCTGGTCATCGGTGGCGCCATCGGCGCCGTCACGTTCATCGCCCTGTCCGCCCCGCGGGGCCTGTGGTTCGGCTGGCTCAGCGACCACGCCGGCTCCCCGAGCCTCGTCATCAACCACTCCCCGCTGAGCTGGCTCGCCCAGGCCGCCCTGGCGCTCGGACTGTCCGAGGCCGGGGTCAATACCCTCCTCACCTTGGTGTCCACGCTGCTCACTGTGGCCGCCTTTCTCTGGGTGATCAGGCGCTGGGCGCTCACCCGCCCGATGCGGTTCACCGCCGGGGCGCTGCTGGCGTTCGGGCTGCTCGGCGCGGCCATCCAGCCGTGGTATCTGCTGTGGGGCGGCCCGCTCCTCGCCTTCTGTCACCCCAGCCGCCGCGTGGTGAAGGTGGCGGGCGCGCTGACGTTGCTGCTGCTCGTCTCGGGCGTACTCCAGGAATATCTTTCGCCGGTCATCGTCGTCCCCGTGGGCGCGATCGTGGCGTACGCCTGGTGGCGCTGGGGGGCCCGTCTGACCGGGGCCGCGCAGCACTCCTGAGGCTCGCGCGGCCAGTGCTAGGTTGGCGCCCATGACCGAGTCCGGAAGCGCCCCGGAAAGCGCAGATTTCATCCGTGCCCTCGTCCGTCAGGACAACGCCCAGGCCACGTTCGGCGGACGCGTGCAGACCCGGTTCCCACCCGAGCCCAACGGCTACCTGCACATCGGCCATGCGAAGGCAATCGTCCTCGATTTCGGCATCGCCGAGGAGTTCGGTGGGGTGTGCAACCTGCGCCTCGACGATACCAATCCGGACACCGAGGAAGCGGAATACGTCGAGTCGATCGTCTCCGATATCGAGTGGCTCGGGTTCACCCCGCCGGAGCCGCTGGCGCACGCCTCGGACTATTTCGAGCAGCTCTATGACTGGGCCCAGATCCTGATCGGCAAGGGCTTGGCCTATGTCGATGATTCCGATGCCGAGACCATCTCCGAACAGCGCGGTGGCTATGGCAAGCCGGGCATCGAGAGCCCGTTCCGCAACCGGGGTGCGGAGGAGAACCTCGATCTGTTCCGGCGGATGCGTGCCGGGGAGTTCCCCGACGGTTCGCGGGTGCTGCGGGCGAAGATCGACATGTCACACGAGAACATGCAACTGCGCGACCCGATCATGTATCGCATTCGCCGCGCCCATCATTACCGCACCGGTGACGAGTGGTGCATCTATCCGACCTATGACTGGGCCCACGGCCAGTCCGATGCGCTCGAGGGCGTCACGCATTCGCTGTGCACACTGGAGTTCCAGGACAACCGGCCGCTCTATGACTGGTATCTCGATCACCTCCCCCTGCCCGGCGACCGGCCCCGCCAGACCGAGTTCGCCCGGCTGGAGATCACCCACACGGTGACCTCGAAGCGGCGGCTGCGGGCGCTCATCG
>JAUNRO010000250.1 GCA_030544185.1 Propionibacteriaceae bacterium
GGCCTCCGTAGGCGGGGTAGGTGTCGTCGTCGGCGTTGTCGTCGCGCAGGCTGCGCGCGAAGCGGCCGACGAGGAGACCGGCACCGGCGGCGATCGCGAGGAAGGTCCACGGATTGCGTGCGGCATAGCGGCGCACCTCATTGAGGGCGTCGCGCGGCTCATGGCTGTCGAGCCAGCCCACGAGGTCGTTGCCCCGCTGGGAGAGCTCACGTGCGGCCTGGGTCGCCAACCCGTTGTGCTGGCTGCCATCGGCCATTTCACCGAGTTCTGCAGCGAACTCGCGGAGTTCGGAGGCGACGCGGTTCTGTCCGGTGCCGAGCTGGGTGTTCAGCTCGCCGAGGCCCGTGTCGACCAAGTTGCGCAGCTCGCGCTGGGCGTCTTGGGCGACCGCCTTGGCTTCGGTGCCGGCGGTCTGGGCGACATCTCTGGCGGCTGCGGTTGCGTGGTCCTTCACCTCACCCGCCTCCTGGAGGGCGTGGTCCCTGACCTCGCCCGCCTGCTCGGCGCTGCGGCCCTTCACGTCGCGGTCCGGTGTATAGGGATCGTTGGTCATTCTCTGCTCCTGCCTCGCATGTCTGCGTGCTCAGCGTGACCAGCCGTGTTGACGGCCGTGCGGGCAAATATATATGTCGATAAAAACCCGCCATAGGGGAGGGGCGGGGAAACACCCTTTAGGCTGGGGCCCGTTGCAAGGAGGGCCGATGAAACATTCCTTCTCGACCAGTGCTGGCGGCCCGTGGACCGTGCGCCACGAATCAGGGCGCAACATGTTGCTCGCCGGCCCCACCGTGTGGTCGCTGATCTGTGAACACGAATCCGGCTGGCGGATCGTGCACGAGGAATTCGCACCGGAGGCAGTGATCTATGCTCCCGACGGTGAGATCGCGGGGTCGGTCCCGGAGCGTGCGCACAATCCGAGCAGCCACCGCATGATCGCCGCACTCACCCTCTGGGTCGAGGAGCACGCTGAGAGTCGCGGCCTGCCTCCGCTGGAGTGAGCCGGCGGGCTGTTCGGGGGGTTAGGGTAGGGAGGATGAGGGACGTGTCACCGCGCTCCATGCTGGGGGCATTCATCCGACAGCAGCGGGAGCTGTCGCAGATGTCGATGCGCCAGATGTCGAAGATGGTCGGCATCTCGAATCCCTATCTGTCCCAGATCGAGCGCGGCCTGCGCGCCCCGTCCGCGTCGGTCACCGCCGCCATCGCCACCAGCCTGGGCATCACGGTCGAGGAGCTCTATGAGCGCTCCGGTATCGACCCCGAGCCCGGCAAGGACCCCTCGGAACTGCGGCGGGCGATCGAGCGCTCACCGGAACTCAGCCCCACCCAGCGGGCGTCGATGATCGAGATCTATGAGTCCTTCATCAACGTCAACCGGGCACTGCAGATGGACCAGGCGGAGGAACTGGCGCCGTCACCGGACTGAGACTCGTTGCGGACGTTGAGCTATTTCTGCGTTGGCGATGGGTCGGGTGGTTGGTGTCCGCGGGGGGTGCCACGCGGGTTTCGCGAAATTTCGTGCATCAAACGGGGGTGCAGGTGGATAGTGCAGATGGACCCCCGTTCTGTGCACGAAACTTCGGGATAGGAGCGGCGCGATGGTGACCGATCACTCGGGTGCCTCTCTAGGTGCTGCCGAGACCGCACCACACGGCCACATGACCCACTGAAACGCCGTGGACCCCGCCGGTCCGCCGGCGGGGTCCATAGATCGACTTGGGGCCGAGGTCAGCGCAGCAGTTCCCGGGCCGCCTTGGTGTAGGCGTCGCTGAGGTCCTGCACAAACTGCACCTGCGTCGAGGCGAGGGTGTTCAGCCACTCGACCTGGCTCGCGTTGGCCATCTGCTTCTGGAAGTCCAGCATGCTCCGCAGAGCCTTCTCATAGCTGTCGAGAGCGACATTGCCGGAGGCCTTCGCGGTATCGATGAGCTTCTCGTTGAATTCGCGGATCCGGGCAACGGTGGCCTCGGCGGTCTGCATGGCCTCCTGCGCGGCCTTCTGCGTGTTGTCCATGATGGTCCTTCTTCCGTGTTGTTCTGTTAGCTAAAAGTTAGCAAGAGCTAGTTAGCGCGCTGATAGGGCTCCTCCTGGCTCCTGGGTTCGAGCCAGGCGACGATCTCGGGCCAGATCTCACGCTTCGCCTTGGATCCTGCCATCAGGCCGATATGACCGCCGACACGGTCCATGTATTCCACATCGTCCGAGCCGAGCAGGTCCAGCAGGGGCAGGGTGCCCTCGCGCGGGGCGATGTGGTCCATCGACGCGGTGACCATCAACACCGACTGGTGGATGTTGCCGAGATCGATGCGCTGGCCGCGCATCGTCATCTCGCCCTTGACCAAGGCGTTCTCCTTGAACATTGCCGTGACCCACTGGGCAAACGCCTTGGCGGGGAATGGCGGGTTGTCCGCGACCCACTTGGCCATCGCCTGATGACTGATCTTGTTGACCGAACCTTCCGCGACCTGGTTCCACAGGCGGACCGGGGTGCCGACGAAGTTGGGCACCGGCTTGAGCATCTTGTTCGCCGTGTTGACGGCCCACCCCGGCAGCGACGGGATGCTGCGGGCGAGGTGGTCAACGTCGAAGCTCTCCCGGCCCATCCAGGTCTGATAGGTGCTGTTCTCGGTGTCGAGCGGCATCGTCAGCGGCACCCAGTTGCGAACGGGAGCATCGGGCGTCAGTGCGAGATAGATCCCGCTCAGCGCCGCGCCCATGCACCAGCCGATCATCGTGAGCTCCTCGGCACCACTGCGACGCCGCACCTCTCGGATGGCGGCCGGCAGGTGCTCAAGCGTATAGTCATCCAACCCCATCTCGCGCTCCTCCTCACCGGCGACGCCCCAGTCGAGGAGATAGACATCGAAGCCCTGCTCGAGGAGATATTCCACGAACGAGTTGCCCGGGCGGAGATCGAAGATGTCCGGCCGGTTGATCAGCGCGAACACCAACAGAATCGGCACGGGATGGCGCCGGTTGGTGGAGCGATAGCGATAGAGGGTCGTCTTGCGATAGGTCCAGACCACTTCCTTGGGCGAGGCCCCCACCGTGGCGTCCTCGGTGGTGAGCATGATGTTGGAATATTCCAATAGTTGCCCCGGCAGCCGGGCCGCTCCACGCAGCACGCTCTTGAGTCCCTCGTTGGCCATGGCTTCAGTCCTGTTCCGCGGTCGGCTTGCTGGCTGAGTCCTTCTTGGCTGCTGCTGCGGGCTCATCCGCTGCGGATGCGGCGGCTTCGCCGCGGGCGACCTTCAGTTCCTCCTGCAACTCCACCACCAGCGCCAGCACTGCCTCGAGCTTGTCCTCGTTTCGGGCGAGCTGATGGCCCAGTTCGGAGACGTCGCGCCGGCCGGCAAGACGCGCGTTTCGGATGAGCAGATCAAGCGTCTCGCCACCGATGCGGCTGATCGCAACCATATTGCCGGTGATCTGGGCGAGGATGTCGCCGAAGGCCTTCGTGTTGACTACCTCTTCCAGACCTGGGCCGCTCGACCCGAAGAAGTCGTCGATGCCCTTGCGAACCCGCTCGCCAGCGGTGAGGCGTTCGGCCATGTCATTGTCCTTTGTCTCGGTGACCTCTGGTATCGATGCTAGTCGGGTCAGCGCCCGTCCGGAACGGAGTCGTCAGGGCCGGTGCAGTTGCACATCCAGGGCGTACGCTCGGGTGCGCTGTCCCGCCAGACGGTCCGCAGCCTGTCCTGAACGGCTTTTTCGGTAGATCCTTTTCCCCAGGGCGTTAGGCACGAGGAGCGTGAAGAGGCTGATGGGCGAGGGTGGCAGCCAGAAACGGGCCGAACGGGTCGCGCGGGCGATCGAGGATCGGATCATCGAGCTTGGCTGGCCGGTTGGACACCTCATCGGATCAGAACCGTCGTTGATGGCCGAATATGACGCAAGCCGCGGGGTGCTGCGCGAGGCCGTCCGGCTGCTCGAACACCATGGCACCGCCCGGATGCGGCGCGGCCCCGGCGGCGGGCTCGTCGTGGAGGAACCAAGTGCCCACGCCGTGCGGCGCTCCGCCTCACTGCTGCTGCAATATCAGCGCACCGACCTCGCCAGCTTGGTCGATGCCCGCCGGGCGCTGGAACTCACCTGTTTCGACATCGTCGCCGAGCGATTCCACGATCCGCACCTGAGCGGGCGGCTTCTCGCCGCTGTGCAGGTGGATAAGGCTTTGGAGCATGCTGCGGATCTCGGCTTCCACTGCACGCTGATCCGGCTCACTGGCAACAAGGCGCTGGGACTGTTCGCCCAGACACTCATCGAGATGCACGGCGAAGCGATTTCCCCGCTGGGTGCTCCGCAGGATCCCGAGTTCGTCCTGCTGGATCCTTCGACCTGCCGCAAGGAGCACAGCGCGATCTATGACGCTCTCGCGCGTGGGGAGCGGCTCGTCGCCCGCGGTCGGCTCGAACAACACCTCGGCGAGATCGCGCAGGCCTCGTTGGCTCCCGGCCGCAGCGGCCAGATGATGGCCTGAGGCCACGCACTCAGCACCGCTCCTCATCGGCAGCTGTCGCTGCGGAGCTGCTCGGCAGCTGTTGCTGCGGAGCGGGATGAGCGACGCGGGAACATTTCATATCGTTTCGGTGACGGGCCGCGTCGTGTCTTTGCAATCGCGGGTCGGGGCACCAGACTCCTCGCCAGAACCTCCTTCCACCCCTTCCCCAAAGAGGAGCTCACATGAACACCCCCATCTTTGCGCGTCGTCTTGCGGCTGCCGCTATCGGTTCGACCCTCGTGCTCGGCGGCTTTGCAGCTGCGCCAGCGCAGGCTGTGCCGTT
>JAUNRO010000251.1 GCA_030544185.1 Propionibacteriaceae bacterium
ACTGTCTCCGGACCATCCCCGCACTGTTCAGAATCTCCGCAGGTGGAAGCGGGTATTGGTTACCCTTGGACGGCTTATGGATAAGTTGATGCTTCGCCCACTTGACGATGAACAGCAACTCGCGGCGAGCGTTCTCCGGGTCGGTGTAGCGCACGATCATTCCGGCGTCATCGAGTTCCTGGAGGTCTCCGGACACTCTCCGGAGTGTCCCCGTCGGGTCCCGTGACATGTCGTCGGAATAGAGGTCGCCGACCACCGACGACACCCGGGCGTCACCGACGCCGTTGTCATCGACGTACGACCAGAGGCCGATGAACGTGAGCCGGGTGGACACGGGCAGGCTGACGATCCCCTCGTCGCGCCAGAACTCCGGCTTGATGCTCCTGATCCTCACGCCTTCTCCTCCTCGTAAACCCGGTCCGTCACCGGCTGGCCGGCCACGATCCCGTCGACCCGCACCCGCCCCGCCCGGCAGTCGTCCAACAGCGCCAGGCACGCCGCATAAACCGGGCAGGTGCTGCACACCAGCCGGGCCGCGACCAGACGCGTACGCCACTGGCGGTCCTTCTCGCCCCGCCGCCGCGACTCGTGCAACACCGGGTCGGTGCGGCACGCCGCCAACTCATGCGACACACCGACCCCCTTCCAGCAAGGCGATGAGCGCAAGCTGCTCCTGAAGCCACGCGGTGTCCTGCTCGTGGCGGGCCTCCAGGCGACGGATCGTCACCCACGCCGCCTCCAGCTCGGCGCGCGCGGCGGCCAGTTGGCGTTCGGACTCGTGCAGCGCCTTCGCCAGGGCGTCCATCGCGCTCACGACGCCGGCTCCATGCCGCCCTGATCGTCCAGCCGCACCCACCGCCCGTACCGCCACAGCCGGGCCAGGGCGGGGTCGGACCAGGAGGGCACCATCCATCCGGTGTCCGTGGCCCGCGCCGGGTGGGCGTGAATCCAGTCGTGGCAGTGGTGGCAGACGTGCGATCCGTTCGCCGGGGTGTCGCCGCCGCCGCGTGAGCGGAGCTTGCGGTGGTGGACGTGCTCTCCGACCCCGGTGCACTGGGTGGACACCTGCGCCTCACACAGCCCGCCGGAACGCTGAAGCACCAGCGACGGCCACGTCATGACTCGCCCCTGCCAGCGACCCCGTACATCGTGCGGACCGACGCCCCGATGGACTGCCACGCCCGCAGCTCCGACTCCAACGCCCGCGCATGACGATCCGCATACCGGTACGCCGCGTCCGCCTCGTCCCGCTGCTGCCGCTCACCACCCGTGGCCAACTCCGCCGCGTATCGCTTCTCGTGCGCCGGACCCTCGTGGGCCATGTACTCGCGGGCGTAGGCCCGGTCGTACATGCGGTCAGCGGTCAGGAACGCCGCGTACCGTTCGGAGCACACCTTCACGCCTTCGGCCATGCGGTTCGCGACCTCGCGGATGCTGGTCTCGATCTGGACCGGGTTGAGTACGTCGGTCATGACGCGGCCTCGTCCAGGTCGAACAGCGACGGCATCGACCCCCGCCGTTCCTCCGCCTCGCAGTACTTCACCCCATCGAGGAAGTACCCCGGGTTCAACTCCACAGCCCGGCCCCGACGCCCGGCACGCATCGCCCGCACCGGCACTGTGAACAGCCCACCGAACGGGTCATAGACCAGGTCGCCCGGGTTCGAGAACCGCTCGATCAGCCGGTCCACGATGTCGAACTGCAACGGGCAGACGTGCATCGCCTGCGCACGCCGCGACTGCTCCGTGTTCAGGGTCAGCATCCGGTTCACGTCATGCCACACCTCGGGATGCCACGACCCCGGGGCCAGGGACATGAACGTCGCCGGGAGCGCCCCGCGCTCGTCCAGGTCCTCACCGATCTTGATGTGCGAGGTGTAGTCGTACACCCGCTTCAGCGTCTCTTGCGTGAACAGACGGGACCGCTGATCCACGGGCAGTTCCACGATCTCGTCCGTCGTCAGCGGACGATCACCCGAGGACCGCCAGAACGCGTGCGCGTCCACCTGCCACCGCGCCCGCGTGTACGCATCCTTCGACTTCACCACCGGGGTATCGGCGTACCCCTTCGAGCGGTCCGACTGCGGCTTGTGGAACAGCAGGATGTACTCCGGTGAGCCGACGCCCATCTTCGTCGCATCCTTGCACTGCTCCGACCAGCCCAACCGGTACGTCTGGTTGTTCTCCCGCACCACATCGGTGACGACGGTGATCATGCCCATGTAGTCGAACCCATGCTTGATGCCGTGGGCGATAGCCTCCGCATGGAACGGGGAGACCGTCGGGACGCCGGCGCCGGTGACGTTGCCGAAGTTGATCCGGTCCTTCACATGGCAGGCGTAGATGCGGCCCGGGGCGAGGATGCGCAACAGTTCCGGGGTGAGGAAATCCATCTGCGACCAGAAGTGGTCGTTGCCGTCGGTGTGCCCGAAGTCCTCATAGGCCGGGGTGTACTCGTAGTGATTGGCGAACGGGATGGACGTGACGATCAGGTCGATGCTGTCGTCGTCGATCAGGGCCGCCTCGGCGACCGTGTCATTGTTCGCCACCAGCCACCCGTCGCCGGATGCTTCGACACGCTCAACACCCATAGAGCGGGTGAGTGCGGCGACGACGGCGGCCGGGTCCAGCCCATGCTCGCGGATGATGTCAGTCATAGTTCCTGCCAGGTCGTCATGCCTGCCCCACTTCTCGCGGATCGTTCGCACGACCTCGGTTTCGGAGCTGGCGTAGATGAGGTGAGTGAATGTCGGGCGCGTCTGCCCGAACCGGTGAATCCGGTGCGTCGCTTGGATCAGGTCGTTGAACTTGTAGGTCAGCCCCACGAACACGGCAGTGTTGCACTGCTGCAAGTTCATGCCCTGCCCGAGCATCACCGGCTTGCCGATGAGGGCGTACGTCTCCCCGGATTTCCATGCGAGCAGGCGGCGCTCCGACTCGTCAGGGGGCAGTGAGCCATGCACCGACGAGAAGGTGATGCCCGCGCCCTGTAGGGCGCGTTCGAGGGCGGTCTGCTCGTCGTTGAGGTCGCACCACAGGATGATCTGATCGCCTGGATTCTCGCGGCGGTGGTCGCCGACGATCTCCATCGCGGTACGCACCCGCGCCCCGAGGCTGCGCCGCTTCTCGGCCGCCGCCTCTTTCAGCCCGAGGGCGGCGGATCGGAAGATGCCGCCCTGGCCGTCCCGGTCGAACCCATCGTCTGCCAGGTCAATGTCGACCTCGTGGAGTTCGATGTGCCGTTCGGGAAGGTCGTAGCCGGTGGCGTCGAACCCCAAGTCGGCCGGGGACTGGACGAACGCCGCCCACGTCGACAGCCACAGGTAGAACTCGCGCTCCTTGTGCCTGTACAGGGTCAGGTTGTTGGCCTTCGTGGAATCCCGCTGAAAGAAGCGGGTGAGCGCCTGCCCGGTGTCCATCACGCCGAGAAACCCGGCGTAGTGGATCAGTTCCTTGAATCGGTTAGGGGAAGGGGTGGCCGTGGCGACGAACCGGTACGGCACCTGGTCGAACGATGCGAGGAACGTCTGGTACGTCTTCGACCCGAACGACCGCAGGATCGACGCCTCGTCCAGAGTGACGGCCGTGAACTGCCCGACGGACAGCTTCCCGTCCCGCACGCTCTCGTAGTTCGTGATGTAGATGCCGTCGCCGTCAACCTCCGCATCCGACCGGATGAACCGAGTCTCAACACCGAGCATCTGCGCATCGTGGGCGAACTCGATCCGCACACCCAACGGGCAGATGATCAGAGCCTTGCCGCCCTCACGGTCGATGACAAGGCGGATCGTCTCGATCTGCATCACCGACTTGCCCAGGCCGAACGCGGCGAAGATCGCCCGCCGGCCACCCTCGACGGCCCACCGGACGATTGCCCGCTGGTGGGGGAACAGGGTGGGGTGCACCTGGTCGTCTGCGACGGGGAATCCGTAGGTGGTGTCGAACGCGACCTTGCCCTCTAGGAACGTCTGATAGTCGCTCATGCCGCCACCGCCGTCCGTGTCGCGACCTGCTCGCCCAACCACCGCGCCACCTGAACCGGCACGGCGTTGCCGATCTGGCGGACCTGCTCCGCTGCCGTCCCGGTCAGCACATAGTCATCGGGGAAGCCCTGCGCCCGCGCCAGCTCGCGCGGCGTGAACCGGCGGTACCAATTACCCGACGCGGTGCGCTCGGCGAGGTAGTGGTGCACCCCGCCCGAGGTCACGGTGGCGACCGGGTGCCGATCCGCCCGACGCGGCTTCGCGTTGCGGCGCATCATCACCAAGTGCGGCACCCCAAGCTCGGTGACCTGCTCCACCTGCGGCGTGATGTACATCGGCCGGTCCATGCGCTTGTACGGCAGATCGTCGAGGATCGTGGCCGCCGGCACCGTCGGCAGGGTCGGTACGGCGGCGGTGAACTCGTCGCGGGTGAACACCACGAACAGGCGCACCCGCGACTGCGGCGTGCCGAGGTCCGCGGCGTTGACCACCATCTCGCGGTGCCGGTAGCCGAGGGCGCCCATCATGGCCAGCCACTGCGGGTACAGCACCCACGCCCGGAACTCCGGGACGTTCTCCACGATCACCACCGGGTAGCGGTGGACCTCCGCCGCGGCCACCACGGCGAACGCGGTGGCGCGGTCGATCGCCCCAGCGGTCTCGCGGGCCAACTCCACCGACTCCGGGGCAGCCTTCCGTCCACCGGAGCGGGCGTGCCACACGCACGACGGGGACGCCCACAGAAGATCCGTGGTGGGGAAGGTGGTCCAGTCAGTCTCGGACAGGTCCGCCACCCGGT
>JAUNRO010000252.1:0-2580 GCA_030544185.1 Propionibacteriaceae bacterium
GTCGATCAGCTGACCGCGGGTCATCACGCGCCCGGCGTTGCGCAGCAGCAGCTCGAGCAGCTCGAACTCCTTCAGCGCGAGCTTGACGTTCTCGCCGTTGACCGAGACGGCGTGGCGCTCGACATCCATGCGTACGCCCGCGCTCTCGATCACATCCGGCACCAGTTCGACGTCCTGTCCCCGGCGCAGGACCGCACGGATCCGGGCGACGAGCTCGCGGTGGGAGAAGGGCTTGGTGACGTAGTCGTCCGCCCCGAGCTCCAGACCGACGACCTTGTCCACCTCGGAATCGCGCGCGGTGACCATGATCACCGGCACGCTGCTGCGCAGGCGCAGCTGGCGGCACACCTCGGTCCCGGGCAGCCCGGGCATCATCAGGTCCAGCAGGACGATGTCGGCACCGTTGCGGTCGAACTCGTCCAGCCCCGTCGGCCCGTCGGGGGCCTCGACCACCTCGAACCCCTCCTTGCGGAGCATGTAGGACAGGGCTTCGCGATAGGACTCCTCGTCCTCCACGACCAATACGCGCGTCATGCCGAGACCTCCCGTGATGTGCCGCGGGGGGTCACCCCGCTGTGAGCATCTGTTGGAATTCCTGGGGTCGCCTCGATCCCCGCCCGCGGTTTGGGTGGGTGTTCGGGCAGGCGGATGGTGAAGGTCGAGCCGTGGCCCAGGTGGGACCAGACGCTGACCGTGCCACCGTGGGCGGCGGTGACGTGCTTGACGATCGCAAGACCGAGCCCGGTGCCGCCGTTGTCGCGGCTGCGGGCATAGTCCACGCGATAGAAGCGCTCGAAGATCCGCGGCAGTTCCTTGGCGCTGATCCCCAGCCCGTTGTCGGTGACGGTGAGCTCGACGAAGCTGTCATCGGCCTCGACCACCCGGCGGGCGCCGACGACGACCTTTTGATGGGGCTCGGAATAGATCACGGCGTTCTCGACCAGGTTGGCGACCGCGGTCGTCAGCTGCTCGGCATCGCCGAGCACCCGCAGATCGTCCTCCCCCGCCAAGGTCAACGCCACCGAGCGGGCGTGGGCGCGGGCACGGACCCGGTCGACTGCCTCGGTGAGGACCTGGTCGATGTCGGTGGTGCCCGCGGTCATCAGCGGCTCGCCCGACTGCAGCCGGGACAATTCGATGATCTGGCGCACCAGGTCCGCCAGCCGGCCGGATTCGCGGCCCATGCGGGTGGCGAAGGTCCGCACGGCTTCCGGGTCATCGGCGGCCTGCTCGACCGCCTCGGCCAGCAGCGCGATCGCACCGATCGGTGTCTTCAGCTCGTGGCTCACGTTGGCGACGAAGTCACGGCGGGTCTCTTCGACCCGGCGCGCCGCCGTGCGGTCCTCGGCCAGGATCAGCACCAGGTCGCCCACCTTCGCGACCCGTGCGGACAGATAGAGCGACGGAGAGACCCGGCCCCGGCGCAGCTCGAGCTCGCTCGTGCGGATCTGGCCGTCCGCGCGGACCTGGCGTACCAGATCGAGAACCATCGGGACCACCACCCGGCTTCCCCGGACCAGGCCGAACGCGCGCGCCTGGCTGGTGGACTGGATCACGTGCTCCTCCTCATCGAGCACGATCGCCGAGGAACGCAGCACGTTGATGACCTCGGACATGCCCTGTGGGATCACCGGCTGGTCGTCCTCCGCCGGGGCAGGCTCGGGCTCGGGCACGACGGATCTGCGCCACCACAAAAGGGCTCCCACACCGATGCCGAGCAGAACTCCCGCAAGGCCGATCAGGAACCAGGTCATGGCTGCATCCTAGGGCGGCATTTCGCACCTGAACTCCACAGAACGACAAGGCGGACCGCGGGAGTCCAACCGTTCTCCAAGGGTTCACTTACGGTTCATACTCATGAACGGGTCAGGCTGCGGCAAGGGGACCGCACATATGGTGGCCTATCGTGGCATTGATCATGGACAGTCCACCGGGAAAGGATGGATTCGGCAAACGTGCGTGATTCTTATCGTGAGCAACTCGCCACGGTCGTCGCCGACCTGGTGGAGATGTCTCAGCTCATCTGCGCGGCGGTGCGGAATGCGACAGCCGCGCTGCTTGATGCGGACGTCCACCTCGCCGAACTCGTGATTTCCGAGGACGCCAAGATCGACGACGCGCACGCCGACATCGAGATGCGCTGTTTCGACCTGCTCGCCCGGCAGGCGCCCGTCGCCGGTGAACTGCGGACGGTCGTAGCCGCGTTGCGGATGGTGACCGAGATGGGCCGGATGGGCGACCTCGCGGCGCACGTGGCCAAGATCGCGCGCATGCGTTATCCGGAGCGAGCGCTGCCGCGGTCGCTGGAGGCGAACTTCAGCCGCATGGCGGAAGTCGCTGAGGAAATGGTCGCCCGCGCCGGGAAAACCCTGCGTACGCGCAATATCGCCGTCGCCCGCGAACTCGCCGAAATCGACGAGGAAATGGATGATCTGCGCCGCAATCAGTTCCGGATCCTGCTCGACGGAAGCTGGCCCTATGGCGTCGAGGCGGCGGTGGACGTGGCGCTGCTGGGGCGCTATTACGAGCGCATCGCCGACCACGCCGTGTCGATGGGGCGCCGGCTGGTTTATGTGGTGA
>JAUNRO010000252.1:2590-4762 GCA_030544185.1 Propionibacteriaceae bacterium
ACCGGCGACGTGGAGACCTGGAGGCAGGCCTGAGTCCGCCGATCCCGCCGGTGCGCAGGTCTTATTTCTTGCCCTGGTTCTTGACCGCCTCGATGGCAGCCTTCGCGGCCTCCGGATCGAGATAACGGCCACCCGCGGTGACGGGCTTGTAGTTCTCGTCCAGCTCGTAATAGAGCGGAATTCCGGTCGGGATGTTCAGCCCGGCAATGTCCTCATCAGAGATCCCGTCGAGGTGCTTCACCAGCGCGCGCAGCGAGTTGCCGTGGGCGGCGACGAGCACGAGCTTCCCGGCCTCGAGGTCGGGCACGATGTCGGACTCCCAATAGGGCAGCATCCGCACGACCACGTCGAGGAGGCACTCGGTCTGCGGGCGCTCGTCCTCGGGGATGTCCGCATAGCGCGGGTCGTTGAACTGGCTCCACTCGTTGTCCCGGTCGAGCTCGGGCGGCGGGGTGTCATAGGACCGGCGCCACATCATGAACTGCTCTTCGCCGAACTGATCGCGGATCTCGGTCTTGTTGAGACCCTGCAGCTTGCCGTAGTGGCGCTCGTTCAGCCGCCAGGAACGGCGCACCGGGATCCAGTGCCGATCACAGCCGTCGAGCGCGACGTTGGCGGTATTGATCGCGCGGCGCAGCAATGAGGTGTGCAGCACATCGGGCAGCAGGCCCTCGGACTTGAGCAGTTCGCCGGCCTTGACAGCCTCACCCCGGCCCTTGTCGTTGACGTCCACGTCAACCCAGCCGGTGAAGAGGTTCTTTGCATTCCACTCGCTCTCGCCGTGGCGGAGCAGGATCAATCTGGCGGTCATGGCTCCGAGCCTATCGAGTCCCGGCTGGCAGAATCGGGCACATGGAGAATCAGAGGATTGCTGTTGTCACCGGTGCCAGCAGTGGCATCGGTGAGGCCACTGCCCGCTCGCTGGCCGCTGCGGGATTCACGGTGATCTGCGCCGCCCGGCGTACTGACCGGATCGAAACCCTTGCCGCCGAGATCGGGGGCCGCGCGGTGACGTGTGACGTGAGCTCCGATGAGTCCGTGGCGGAGTTGGCCTCGGCCGTCGGTGAGCGCTGCGACGTGCTGGTGAACAACGCCGGCGGCGCGCTCGGACTCGAGCCCGTCAGCGAGGCGGACCTGGAGAAGTGGCAGGCCATGTATGACTCCAACGTCCTCGGCGCCGCCCGCGTCACCAAGGCCCTGCTGCCCGCCGTCGAAGCCGCCCAGGGGTCGATCGTCTTCGTCACCTCTGTAGCCGCCGACGGTGGCTATGAGGGCGGCGCCGGCTATTGCGGCGTGAAGGCCGCCGAGCGCGCGATCGTCCAGTCGATGCGGCTGGAGCTCTTCGACCGGCCAGTGCGGATCTGTGAGGTCGTCCCCGGGATGGTGCACACCGACTTCTCGCTCACCCGGTTCGGCGGGGATTCGGCGCGGGCGGAGAAGGTGTACGCCGGGGTGGTCGAGCCGCTCATCGCCGAGGACCTCGCCGAGTGCATCCGCTTCATCGCCGAACGTCCCGGGCACGTGAACATCGACCGGATGGTCGTCCGCCCCCGCTCCCAGCCCGCGCAGCACAAGATCCACCGGATCGGCTAACCGGGCCGGAGTTCCGCCCGGGGCCAAGCTCCCCTCCGTGGCGCCGCGAGCGCATCCGGAGCGTGCTGCGTGGCTTTGTGCGCAATTTCGTGCACGAGACGGGGGTCCATCTGGATAATCCAGATGCACCCCCGGCTCAGGCCCGAAATTGCGCGAGAAGGCCCGCAGGGCCACCCCCGCGGAGCCCAAGAGCCGGGCCCACTCCGGGACCCCTCCCCCGGCCAGATGGACTGCCACCACCAGTGGGACAACGAGAGCAGCCACAGCGCAGTGCGGAGCTTCAGCACCATGCGCGACTCCCTGTGACTTTCACCCGCTGGGCGGGTCAAAGTCACAGGGAGTGGATCGGTCACCTCGGGCCCCAGGCTGTCACGACCCTGCCGCCCCTTGGATCCCTTCTGTCGCATTAGTCACACAGGCACCAGGGCTGAACCGCACGATGGCCGACATGGGCTGCCGCCGGCTCGTTTGACGCCCCCGACTGCCCCGCGCTGCCCCCGAAGCTGCGTCCCCGCCCCAGAGACCCTCTATGCGCCCCCCATGCATGGGGGGCGGATGGCAAGGAAAGGGGGCGTCAAA
>JAUNRO010000253.1 GCA_030544185.1 Propionibacteriaceae bacterium
GGAACTCTCTACTGCCAAGTAATACGCCTGAGGGGACGTTCCGTGAGCCTGCTGAGTCCGATTCCCGAACTGCTCGAGTTGCTGGATCTGGAGGAGATCGAGGTCGATCTGTATCGCGGCCGGAATCCCCAGACCGATCGGCAGCGGGCGTTCGGTGGCCAAGTGCTCGCGCAGGCCCTCATGGCCGTGGGCCGCAGCGTCCCCACCGATCGTGCCGTGCACTCGATGCACGCCTATTTCCTGCAGCCCGGCAAGACCAACAAGCCCATGATCTTCGACGTGCAACGGATCCGCGACGGCAAGAGCTTCTCGGCCCGCCGGGTGCTGGCCCGCCAGGACGGCGCCAGCGTGCTCGGGCTCACCGCCTCGTTCCACATCGCCGAGCAGGGCCTGGAGCACCAGGACCCCCCGCCACAGGTCGCGCCGCCGGAGCAGTGCCGCCGGATGAGCGATGTCATGGCCAACCTCGGGGGCGCTCCGGCCCAGCTGTGGGAGAAGCAGTGGGGTGGCTATGACGTGCGCTGGGTCGGGTCCTCGGGTGCCGACGGCACGATCCCGTCGATCGCCCACGGGGCCCATGCGCGCATCTGGGTCCGCGCCAACTCCGAGTTGCCCGACGACCCCCACCTGCACGCAGCCGTGTTGGCCTATCTGTCCGACCTCACGCTGCTGGGGGTGTCCACCGTCCCCCATGAACCGGTTTTCGACGAACGCTTCCAGGCGGCCTCGATCGATCATGCCATGTGGTTCCACCGCCCGGTGCGCGCGGATCAATGGTGGCTCTATGACCAGGTCTCACCGATCGCGGTCAACGCCCGCGGCTATTCGACCTCGCGCATCTTCCAGAACGGCCAGATGGTCGCTTCGGCCACCCAGGAGGGATTGATCCGCCTGCTGCCCACCGAGTGAGAAGACGGCGGGCCAAGGACAGGGGAACGCCCCGGTTCGGGGGAAACCGGGGCGTCCACGGGCGGGAACTCGATCAGGCGGCGAGTTCGGTGTTGCTGCGCAGCTTGGCGAGGGCGTGGCGCTCGATCTGGCGGACCCGCTCGGCGGTGATGCCCCAGATCTGGCCGATATCGGCGAGCTTGGCCTGGCGCCCGTCGACGAGCCCATAGCGGCGGCGCACCACGTCGGCGGAGCGCTCGTCGAGATCGGCGAGCATGTCCTCAAGGCGTTCGCGTTCCTGGGCGTCGATCACCATTTCGTCGGGGCCCGGCGTGGGTTCCCGGGCGATCAGGTCACCCAGGGAGGTGTCGCCGTCCTCCTCGACGGGCGCGTCAAGGCTGATGTGGTCGCGGCCATAACGGATGAGGTCGATCACGCGCTCGACCTCAAGGCCGAGCTCATCGGCGATCTCGAAGATCTCGGGCTCGCGGCCGAGGTTGCGTTCCAGGTTGCGGCGCACCGCGGAGACTTGGTTGACCTGCTCGGCGACGTGCACCGGCAGCCGCACGATCCGGCCCTGCTGGGCCATCCCGCGTGAGATGGACTGGCGCACCCACCAGGTCGCATAGGTGGAGAACTTGAAGCCCTTCGCATAGTCGAACTTCTCGACCGCGCGAATGAGCCCGGTGTTGCCCTCCTGCACCAGATCGAGCAGCGGCATCTGGGCCCGACCGTATTTCCGGGCGACCGAAACGACCAGGCGCAGGTTCGCAGTGACGAAGCGCTGGAGAGCGGCCTCGCCCTCGGCGACGAGTTGCTCGAGTTCGGCGCGCGTGGCCCGCTTGGCAGCCTTGCCGTTCTCCCGGGCCGCCGCCGTCCGCTGGGTGCGGGTGATCTCACCGTCGAGGATCTTCTGCGCGTACAGACCCACCTCGATGGCCCGGGCGAGCTCGACCTCTTCCTGGGCCGTGAGCAGCGGTGTGCGCGCGATCCCTTCGAGATAAAGCCCTACCGCGTCCTTGCCGTCGATTCCGTCGGTGGCACGGGGTCGGGTGGCGGACATGGATGCCATGGAGATTCCTTTCGTGGCTGTCACCCCCACCAACGTTTGGGGCTATCGAAAGGATTCCCCGGCCACCCTGATCCGACCCTGATCCGGACCGCGAGACCAGTGGACTTACTCCCGAGTACGACCATGGTCTGATGCACCCCCAGGCGGGGATGGGGGTCAACCCCCAGATGGGGCGGTCGACGCGGCTCGCAGAGTCTTGATCCAGTGTGCCCCAGCCGACCAAGTGGCCAGCGGGCCCGTGCTGTCAGGTGACCTGGTCGATCAGCCAGGCGTACTCGAACGCCGCCTCGCGCCACGCCTGATAGCGGCCCGACACCCCGCCGTGCCCCGCGGCCATCTCGCACCGGAACAGGGTCGGCCGCTCGGCCTGGTTGGTCGCCCGCTCCCGCAGCGCGGCCACCCACTTCGCCGGCTCGACGAAGAACACGCGCGTGTCGTTGAGGCTGGTCGTGGCCAGGATCGCGGGATAGTCCTGGGCCGTGACGTTCTCATAGGGCGAATAGGTCCGCATGTAGTCATAGACCGCCGGATCGTGCAGCGGATCGCCCCACTCCTCCCACTCGGTCACCGTCAGCGGCAGCTCGGGGTTGAGGATCGTCGTCAGCGCGTCGACGAACGGCACCGAGGCGTGGATCGCGCGGAAGGCCTCGGGCGCGAGGTTCGCCACGGCCCCCATCAGCAGGCCCCCGGCGCTGCCGCCCTGGGCAGCGAGCCGATCGGTCGACGTATAACCGAGCTCGACCAGCCGCCGCGCCGCTGCGACGAAATCGGTGAAGGTGTTGCGCTTGTGCCGGAGCTTGCCGTTCTCGTACCACTCCCGGCCCAGCTCGCCACCGCCGCGAATGTGCGCGATCGCGAACACGAACCCGCGGTCGAGCAGCGACAGCCGCATCATCGAGAACGTGGGATCGATGCTGATCTCATAGGAGCCATAGCCATAGAGCAGCGCGGGCGCCGATCCGTCGAGCGCGACATCGCGGCGACGAACGACCGAGACCGGCACCTCGGTCCCGTCCTCGGCGGTGGCCCAGATGCGTTCGGAGACATAGTCGTCCACCGCGTATGCCCCTCGGCTCGGGTGGTCCAGGACCGGCGTGGTCTTCAACGTGGTCAGCGATCCCGTCACGAGATCGAGGCTGAGCACAGACGGGGGAGTGACCAGCGAGGTATAGATCAGCCGCACCCGATCGGTGTCGAAGTCCTCGGCCCCCTGGGCGTACACCGTGTGCACCGGCTCCGCGAAGGCGGCCTCGAAGGGGGCACCGTCTCCGCGCGGGTGGATCTCGACGGCGGTCAGGCCCTCACGGCGTGACCCGACCACGACATGCCCGGCGTACGCCTGGACTTCGCTGTAGCGAACTCCCGCTGTCGGCCCCAGGAACGACTGCCAGGTCTCGAACGGCGCGAGCGGGCCACCCGGCGCGCTCGCCAGGTCGGGCAACGGCGCGCGGGCGACGGCGAAGTCGGGGGAGTCGGCGTTGTGCACGACGAACAGCTCCGTGTCGGCGACCTCGACGAGGTATTCGAGCCCGGCCGTGCGCCCGGCGACCGACCGTGGTGCGGAGTCCGGATCGTCGGCGGGCACGAGCCAGACCTCGGTGGTCAGCTTGGAGCCCGCCACGATCACCAGCCACCTCCGGTCGCGCGACTCGTCGACCGCCAGCCAGAACATCTCATCGTCCTCGGCGAGGACCAGCTGATCGTCGCCGGGATCGGTGCCGAGCCGGTGTCGCCAGACCTGGAACGGTCGCCAGGCGTCGTCGACCCGGACATAGAACAGCGTGTGGTCGCCGGCCCAGCTGACCCCGGCCCCGACCTGGGCGATCGGGGTGCCGATGTCCTCCCCGGTCGCAATCCGGCGGACGCGGAGCTCGTAACGCTCGTCGCCGGCGACATCCACCGAATAGGCGAGCAGCGCACCGTCCGGGGACACCGAGAACGACCCCAGCGAGAAGAAGGCGTGCCCTTCGGCCGCGGCGTTCTCATCGAGCAGCACCTGTTCTGCTGCCCGCTGATCCGGCTCCTCGGGGTCGGGGATGTCATCGGGATCATGCGCCGGCATGCGGCAGTGGACGGGATAGTCCCGGCCCTCGACGGTGCGCCGGTAATACCACCACGCATCGTCACCGTGGCGATGGAAGCGAGGGACCGACAGGTCGGTCTCCTGGGTGCGCGCCTTGACGTCGGCGAACAGCTCCTCCTCGAGCGGCTTCAGGTGCGCGGTCTGCTGGGCGGTCCAGGCGTTCTCCGCGGCCAGGTGAGCGAGGACGTCGTCGTCGGTCCCGTCGCGTAGCCATTCCCAATTATCGACAAAGGTGTGACCATGGTGGACGCGCTCAACGGGACGCTTCTCAGGATGCGGCGGCACGGCGGGTGTTGGCATGGGCCCGAGGATAGTGGGGCACACGGACACGCTCGCGTGGTCGCCCGCCGGGCATTCCAGCCACCGGCGACGGCCCGGCGTCCAAGGGGAGCAGCCAGGAACTGAGCGTGAGACGTCCGTGGCAGACTGCGGGCGTGGAGACGTCGACGCGGCCCCCGCACCATGGGGAGCGCCGCCGGGGGGTAAACATCGGATGACCATCGTCGTAGGGTTCTCGAACAAGCGTGAGGGCTGGGCGGCCCTGGAGCACGCGGCCGTTGAGGCGCAACTGCGCCGGCTGCCTGTGGTGCTGGTGCCCAACACCGAGCGCGAGGACGTGGCGGCAGGTCGCGAGGAACTGGAGAAGGCCGGCGTCGAGACGATTGTCGATGATCCTTCCCAAACCGGCCGGATCGCCGAAC
>JAUNRO010000254.1 GCA_030544185.1 Propionibacteriaceae bacterium
TTCACCCCTCCGGCAGGACCTTGCCCGGGTTCAGGATGCCGTGCGGATCAAGGGCGGCTTTGATCGCCCGCTGCATCGCCAGCACCGCCGGTGCCTGTTCCCGGGCAAGTCCGTGCCGCTTCAACAGGCCGACGCCGTGTTCGCCGGTGACGGTCCCGCCGAGCGAGAGCGCATCGGCGATGATCTCCTCGAACGCCGCTTGGGCGCGTCGCCGCTGCTGCTCGTCGTCCGGTGGCGTGATCAGCAGTGGATGGAGATTGCCGTCGCCCGCGTGCGCGATGTTCGCGATGTGCACGTCGTGCCGCAGGCCGATGGCCTCGATGCGGGCGAGCATCTCGGGGACTGCCGATTTGGGTACGCACACGTCCTCGGTCAGCACCGGCCCCAGCCGCTCGAGTGCGGGATAGGCGAGACGGCGGGCCGCGAAGAGCGCCTCCGCTTCGGCCTGGTCCTCGGAACGCACGGCGAACGTCGCGCCGGCCGAGTCGAAGCAGGAGACCATCGCCTCGGCCTCCGTGATTCCGGCGGCGCCCGGGGCATCGGTGCGGCCCAGGAGGACCACGTTGGCGTCGACCGACAGGCCCATGTTCTTCCAGTCATCCACCGCCTTGAGACAGTGCCGATCGACGAGTTCGAGCGCGGACGGCGTCAGCCCGGCGGCCGCGACGGCCTCGACGGCACGCCCGGCGTCGACGACGGAGTCGAAGAAGCCCGCGACCGTGTGTTCCGGCTCGCGCAGGGGCCGCAGGCGTACCGTCGCCTCGGTCACCACGCCCAACGTGCCCTCCGAGCCGACCATGAGGCTGGTGAGGTCATAGCCGGCGACGCCCTTGGCGGTCCGGCGGCCGACCCGGACCAGTTCGCCGGTGCCGGTGACGATCTGCAGGCCGAGGACATAGTCCCTGGTCACGCCATATTTCACGCAACACAAGCCGCCGGCATTGGTGGCGATGTTGCCGCCGATGGTGGACCAGGGGGAGGAGGCGGGATCCGGTGGATACCAGAGGTCGTGCTCGGCGCAGGCCGCCCGCAGGTCATCGTTGACGACCCCGGGCTGGACGACCGCGAGCCGCTCGAGGGAGTTGATCTCGACGATCTGGTCCATCCGTTCGGTCGACAGGACGACGCAGCCGTCGACGGCGTTCGCGCCTCCGGACAGCCCCGTACCCGCGCCGCGGGCGACCAGCGGCACGCGGTGCTCGATGCACGTGCGGACCGCAGCCTGAACGTGGGCGGCGGTCCGGGCCCGCACCAGCACGGCCGGCTGGCCGAACGGAGCCCACTCGGCCTCGTCGGCGGCATAACTCGCGAGCACGTCCGGGTCGGTCACGACGCAGTCGTCGCCGATGCGGGTGCGAAGGTCGTCGGAAAGCATGGGCGCAGCCTAGGTGCCGCGGGCTTTGTCCGAAATTGCGTGCATGAAACGCGGGTCCATCTCCACTATCCATGTGGACCCCCGTTTCGCGCACGCAATTTCGCGCGGATGGTGAAGCGCCCACCGATCACCACGGGGCTAAGGTGCAGTGAATGGAGCACACCGCCGACCGCCTGCGCGCGGCGCTGATCGACGCCGAATACACCGTGGACGCGGTCCTCGCCCGGATCGGCGAGGCGGGCCAGCGGGCGCTGGGCCGCAACTCCACCATCGCTGCCGACTGGGCGCTGGGCCGCGACGTCGACCCGCTCGCCACCCTCACCCGGCTTTGGCTTCTGCAGCAACCCGTCGCGCGGGCGGTCGTGGACCGGGCGCTGCCCGGACTGATCGACGAGCTGGTGGCAGCTGGCATCTTGTCCACCGACGCCACCACGGTGGCCGCCGCTGTCGACGTCCGGCCCTATGCCGCGGACGACGGGACCGCCGGCTGGGTGGTCTCCGATCTGGTCAACGGCCTCGATGCGCTGCCTGTCCCGCCGCGGGCTGACTATGTCCTGGGTATCTCGCCGGCGTCGACCTCCCTGGCCCAACTGACCATCCGCGAGCCGGTCGGTTCGGCGCTCGATCTGGGCGCCGGCTGCGGCGTACAGTCTCTCCATCTCACCCGGCACGCCCAGCGTGTGGTGGCCACCGATCTCAACCCGCGCGCGAACGAGCTTGCCGGGTGGACGTTCCGGCTCAGCGGGGTCGCGCCCAAGCAGCGCCTCGGCAGCCTTTATGAGCCGGTCGCGGGGGAGCGGTTCGACCTGATCGTGACCAACCCGCCGTATGTGATGTCGCCGCCCGGGCCCGATCGGCTGGTCTATCGCGAGGGTTCGATGGCTGCCGATGGACTGGTCGAGGCGATCGTGCGCGGGGCCGCGGACCACCTCAACCCCGGCGGTGCGCTGCAGGTGCTCGGCAACTGGGCGATCCTCGATCCCGACCGGTGGGAAGAGCGGTTGGCCGCTTGGATCCCGGCCGGCTGCGATGCGCTGATCATGGAGCGGGAACGGCTGGATCCGTTCGAGTACATCGAGATCTGGCTCGCCGACGCCGGCCTCGTGGGACAGCCGGAGCACGTCCGGCGCTATCGGGAGTGGCTCGACTATTTCGATGATCTCGGGGTGGCCGGGATCGGCATGGGCTGGCTCCAGGTCCATCGCAGCGGCGCCGCGGTGCCGGATATCAGGATCGAGCAGTGGCCGCACGCGGTCGAGCAGCCGGTCGGGCCCGCGTTCGCTGCCCAGCGGGATGCGGTGGGGTACGCCCGGCGCAGCGACGCGGAGATTCTCGCGACCAACTGGCGGTTGGCGAGTGACATCGTGCAGGAGACTCTGGGGGATCCCGGTGCTGCGGATCCCCGCCACATCGTGCTGCGGTCGCAGCGGGGCTTCCGGCGGGCGGTCGAGGTGGATACGGCCTTGGGTGGGGTGCTGGGCGCCTGCGATGGTGAACTGCCGCTGGGCGCGATCGTCTCCGCCGTTGCGGGACTGCTCGACGCCGATCCCGAGGCGTTGGTGGCCGATCTGCTGCCGCGGATCAGGCACTTGCTGGCCGATGGGATGCTGACCCGCTGAACCGTCTGCGGAGGTCTGCGGGTCCGGGACAACACGTCGGACAACACTTCCGCGTTCTGGACAACACCTGGCTCTGATGGACAACACTTTCGGGCTGTCCGCGTGGTCAGGGACGGGGATGCTGGTGGCACCACCCCTTGCTCACCACCCTGGAGAGTCCCATGGCCCACCGTGCTGTTCTGCGCGCCCTGCGGCTCGTGTGCGCACAGCTGCTGCTGTTCGCCGCGCTCACCGCGTGTTCATCCGCCGCTCCGCCCGAGTCGGCGCCACCCCCGGAGGATCGCGTGGAGCCGGCGTGGGAGACCACTGGGGCGTATCTCTCGGAAGGCTCCATCCACGGCGACCGCCTTCTCACTGCCGCCCCTGGCGCCGAATCGGGCCGCATCGACCTCGTCGGCCTCGATCTCGCCACCGGCGGGGAGGTCTGGCGCTATGGCTGGTCACCGAACGGTGGCTCATCCAGGGCTGCCCGGTGGACCGTCATCGAGAACGGTGAGGAGGCCTATGTGGTGTTCTTCGAGGATCGTGGCGAGGAGTGGACGGAGTATGTCCCGCAGCAGTCGCTCATCAGCGTCCGGGTGTCCGATGGGCTGCGCACGATGATCGAGCTGCAGGGATTCGCCAGCGGTTCCGCGACCTCCTGCGGTCCGGAGGACACCAGGGTTTGCCACACGATCCTCGACAAGGACGGTGCGTGGACCTGGTTGGACGTGGACCCGAGCACGGGTCACGTCGAGCGCCGAGCCCTGCTTCAGGGAAGCGCGCTGCTGTTGGGCGGCTTCGGCGTCACGCTAGGCCATTATGGCGGACCCGCCGAGCACGAACGGGTTGTGCTGATCGAGGAGGGCAAGACCATTTGGATGTTCGACTCGCAGCGCGTGCTGGGGCGCACCGTGAAAAATGGTGGCGCTTTCTGGATGCATCATTCGGGTGAGGACGAGGACCCGTTGCTGCTCTGGGGAGAACTCGGTGCAGACGATGACTTCGGCGCTGCACGCCTCACCGCCGTGTCGCCGACGGTGGGGGACGTGCTGTGGCAGCGGGACGGGATCAGGGCGTGCACCGACAGCCTCAATCCCGATGACGAGGGTCTGATCAGGGCGTGTGAGGGATCCGGCCGCGTCGGCGATCCCGGCGCCCGTTATGCGTTCGTGCTCCTCGATCCCAGGACGGGCGAGACGGTCAGGAGCTATGACCTGGACCCGCCGGCGGAGGTGAACGCCGAGCTCGGCTCCGGGCGTTCGGCGGAGCTGGACGACCGACAGGAGCTCGTGACCGTCGACGGTGAGGAACAGGTGCTCGACACCCGCACGGGTGAGCGGACGCCGTTCGAGCGCGCCGACCGGATGTGCTGGGAGCGGGTGGAGGCCGCCCATCACGGCAGTCCGGAGACCCCGCTGTGGTTCGGCTATCGGACGGTTCCGTGTGAGGGCGAGGACACCGACCGGACCCTCACGAAGAGCGAGGTGGAGGAGTGGGCCGGCGACGCCGGGTGGGTGACCCTGCTCCGCGGCGACAAGATCTATGGCTATCGCCGTTGACATCTATGCCTACCGTCGTTCACTGAAGTGATGTAGGTCGGCACTCGCCCCAGGACCCCGCATCTGCCAGCGCGCGGTGCGGCGACCGGGGCGGACTGGCCATCGGCCTCCTCGGGCCCAGCGCGCTCGCGTTGTTGGAGCACTTCACAGCATGTTCGGGACTCCGATGCAGGACCGAGCGGGACTCCGCAGCATATTCGGGATTC
>JAUNRO010000255.1 GCA_030544185.1 Propionibacteriaceae bacterium
ACACATACCAAGGCTGCGCCATTAACTCCACCGAATGATGATCGAGATTGGAGGCATCATAGCAGTAACTCCTTCAGCAGGGTTATTTCTATTTCACTCCAGGGCCCCTTTTCCGGAGGAGTTAACCAGCATTAAGAAGCACTGGTCAACGCATTTCAGGGTCTTCACAGAGGAATCCCAGCGTGCGGAAGCTGACCCTCCCGGTGATCGCTGCACTCCCCTGCGGGTCAGGCTTGGACACGCAGCCGAAGATGCCCGGCGGCGACCACCCCGGCGGTCGAGGTGCGCAGGACGCCGTCGCCGAGCGTCACCACCCGGGCCCCGGCCTCGATGAGCACGGCCAGTTCGTCGGGGCCGATCCCGCCCTCGGGGCCGATCACGAGGACGACGCTGCCGGCGGGCGGCAAGGTGACCGAGGCCAGCGAGTCGGCTCCGTCCTCGTGCAGGACGAGCGCGAGATCGGCCTCGGCCAGCACCGTCGCCAAGGCCTTGGTGGACACGGTCTCCCCGACGACCGGGATCCGCAGACGCCGAGACTGCTTCGCGGCCTCGCGGGCGGTGGCCTGCCACTTCGCGCGCGACTTCTCGCCCCGCTCGCCCTGCCACTTCACGATCGAGCGCGCGGCCTGCCAGGGGCGGATCTCGTCGACGCCGACCTCGGTCATCATCTCCACCGCGAGCTCGCCTCGGTCGCCCTTCGCCAGCCCCTGCACCGCGACGATGCGCACCGCGGGCGCGGGCGCCGTGAGCTGCTCCAGCACCTCAAGGTCCAGGCCCTGCTTATCGGCGGCCACGGTCACGCAGCGCACGCCCCGCCCCGCCCCGTCGGCGAGCAGGATCTCCTCCCCCGCCCGAATCCGGCGTACGACCGCCGCGTGGCGGCCCTCGTCACCATCGAGCCGGATCGCCGACCCGGCCGCCGGCGGCGGATCGGCCAGCGCCGCGAGGAACAGCGGCAGCGTCACCGGAACGCTTCGCGGAACTTCTCGAACATGCCCTTGTCGCGCTTGTTCGCGTGCTGCGCGTCGAAGTTGGTCTCCTCGCGCAGGCTGGCGAGCTGCTCCAGCAGGTGGCGCTGCTCGGAGTTGAGCTTGGTCGGGGTCTGCACCAGGAATGTCACCCCGAGCTCACCGCGGCGCGGTCCGCGCAGCTGGGGTATGCCCATGCCGGGGATCGCGATCCTGGTGCCGGACTGGGTGCCCGCGGGGATGTCGACCTTGACCGTGCGCTCGACGTCGTCGGTCTCGGGCAGGTCGGCCTCGAGGGTCGCGACGTTGATCTCGGTGCCCAGCGCCGCGGCGGTCATCGGCACCTTCACGACCATCTCCAGGTTGTCGCCATCGCGCCGGAAGATCGGGTGATCGGTGACCAGCAGCTCGACATAGAGGTCGCCGGCGGGCCCGCCACCGGGGCCGACCTCGCCCTGGGAGGCGAGGTGGATGCGGTTGCCGGTCGAGACGCCCTTGGGGATCTTGACCGTCAGTGTGCGGGTCGAGCGCACCCGGCCCTCGCCGTCGCACTCGCCGCAGGGGTGCGGGATCGTCGTGCCGTAGCCCCGGCACGTCGGACAGGTCTGG
The DNA here is from genome assembly GCA_030544185.1 of Propionibacteriaceae bacterium. Next base: position 1,578 of record JAUNRO010000255.1, read on the forward strand.
CTGGTCCGGATGTCGCCCAGGAACGACCGCTGGATGTGGGTGACCTCACCGTGGCCGTGACAGGTGCGGCAGTTCTGCGGCTTGGCGTTCTCGGCCGACCCGGAACCCTGGCAGCGCGGGCACAGCACGGCGGTCTCGACGGTGACGGGCTTGTTCGCCCCGAACGCGGCCTCGTGCAGCTCCAGCCCGAGACGGACGAGGGCGTCCTGTCCGCGGCGTACGCGCGAGCGGGGCCCGCGCGCGGATTGCTGGCCGAACATCGCGTCGACGAGGTTGGTGAAGTCGAACCCGGCGGCCCCGCCGAAGTCGCCGAACCCACCCGGGCCGAAGCCACCGGCGCGCCCGCCGCCGAGCGGGTCGCCGCCGCGGTCATAGATGCTGCGCTTGCGCTCGTCCGAGAGGACCTCATAGGCCTCCTGGATCTGCTTGAACTTCGCGTCCGCGCCGTCCTCGGTCGCCACATCGGGGTGATATTTCATCGCCATCCGCCGATAGGCCTTCTTGATCTGTTCGGCGCTGGCGTCTCGGGACACCCCGAGCAGCTCGTAGTAGTCAGACATCAGTGGGTTGTTCATCCTTCGGTGAGGAATCGGCCGACGTAGCGCGCGACTGCGCGAACCGAGGCCATGGTGGCGGGGTAGTCCATGCGGGTCGGGCCCATGATGCCGAGCCCGGCCCAGACGTCGTCGGGGCTACCGTACGCCGCAGCGACCACGGAGGTCGACTGCAGCGGTTCATACTCGTTCTCGTGGCCGATCCGCACGGTCACGGTGTCACCGGTCGCGGCCTGGTCCAGCAGGCGCAGCAGCACGACCTGTTCCTCCAGCGCCTCGAGCACGGGCTGGACGGTATTGGTGAAATCGCCGAACCGCGTCAGGTTCGGCACCCCGGCCACGGCGACGCGGGTGGTCGGCTCCGTGGAGAGCACCTCCAGCAGCGCGGCCACCGCGATCCGCGTGCGGGCCCGGACCCCCGGCGGGGCGGGCAGGTCCGCCAGCAGACCGAGCTCGACGGCCGCCTCAGCCGGCGTACGCCCCACGACGGAGTCGTTGAGCCGGGTCTTCAGCGCCACGAGATCGGTCTCATCGAGATCGGGCAGCTCGACCGCCCGCTGCTCGACGCGGCCGAGGGAGTTGATGACGATGAGCAGCACCCGGTCGGGGGTCAGCGACACCAGCTCGACATGGCGCAGCGTGGTGTTGGACTGGATCGGATATTGCACGATCGCGACCTGCTGGGTGATCTGTGCCAGCAGGCGGACGGTGCGGCTCACGATGTCGTCGATGTCGACCGCGCCCGAGAGGAACGCCTGGATCGCGCGACGCTCCGCCGGCGACAGCGGCTTGATCTGGGCGAGCTTGTCGACGAACAGCCGATAGCCCTTGTCGGTGGGGACCCGGCCCGCGCTGGTGTGCGGCTGCGCGATGTAGCCCTCGTCCTCCAACGCCGCCATGTCGTTGCGCACCGTGGCCGGGGAGACCCCCAGGTTGTGGCGCTCGACCAGCGCCTTGGAGCCGACGGGCTCGCGGGAGGAGACATAATCGGTGACGATCGCGTGGAGGACGCGCAATTTCCGCTCATCCAGCATGACTCCCCCTTTCCGGCGCAGGGCGCACCCGACTGGCACTCCGTCGAAGCGAGTGCCAGTCTAGCGGTTATGACTGGTCCTACGGAGTCCCCGAACCGCACCGCAGAAAGCGAAGGCACCTGGGAACAGGTCGCCGACGGCATCTATCGTCTCATCGCCGAGCCGGACACGGTCACGATCGGCCTCGTCGTCGGCGCGGAGTCGGCGCTGTTGATCGACTGCGGGAGTACGCCCGGGCAGGGCGCGCGGTTGCGCGCGGCGGTCGCCGACGCGACCGACCGGCCGCTGATCGGGGTCGTGGTGACCCACGAGGACCGGGACCACTGGTTCGGGCTGGCGGCCTTCGACGATCTGGCGTCGTGGGGCCACGAAACCCTGACCCAGCGGATCGACGCACCGGAGGTCCTGGCGGAGGCCGAGCGGCTGGGTCTCACCCGCGCCGACCTGCGGACGCCGGCGAAGGACTTCTCGATCGCCGCCGCCGTCGACCTCGGCGGGCGGCACGTGGAGATCATCCACCTCGGCCACGCGCACACGCACAGCGACGTGGTGGTGAACGTGCCGGACGCGAACGTGGCGTTCACCGGCGATCTGATCGAGAACCCGCACCCGTGGTTCGTGCCCGCCTCCTCCCCGCGCGGCTGGCCCGCGACGCTCAACATGATCGTCGGCATGGTCCAGCCCGAGACGGTCATCGTGCCGGGCCACGGCGATCTGGTCGATGGGAAGTTCGTCGTGCAGCAGCTCGCGGGGATGGCCGCGGTGCCCTATGAGACCGAGCGGCTCGTGCGCGAAGGCGTGCCGTTCGAGCAGGCCGAGGAGGCCGGGGACTGGCCGATCCCGTGGGAGAACATCGCCGAGGGCGTGCGGACGGCGTACGCGGAGATGGGAGCCCAGGGTGTGCGGCGCAACCTGCCGCTGATCTGACGGCGGGGTGGCCTCAGCCCATGAGGCCGCTGAGGTCGGGACGGGCCTCAGCCGGTGATGCACGCCCGCCCGATCTCCCAGACCTCTTCGTTGACGGCGACGACGAGGGGCTTCACGGTCGGTTCGGCCTGGTAGTCCGCGCCGTCGATCGTGCGGGAGACCCCACCGAGTTCGCGGAGGATGAGCGAGCCGGGAACGTGGTCCCAGGGTTTCATGTGGCGATAGATGAGGAAGTCACCGATGCCGAGGACGATGTTGGGATAGTCGATGCCCAGGCATAGAGCGTGTGGCCGAGCTCGCCGACGCCGCGGGGGGTGTGGCGCAGCAGCCTGCGGTGGGTGGTGGCGCCCCGGATGTTGGTCAGGTCGGGGGCCGGCATGGTGAGCCGCTCGCCGTTGCAGGTCGCACCACTGCCGAGCTCGGCGAACCAGGCGCGGTCGAGTTCGGGCTGCCAGATCCAGCCACGGACGATCTCGCCGCGGCGCAGCTCGCCGACCATGACGGCGTATTCCTTGCGGCCCATGATGAAATTGCGGGTGCCGTCCACGGGGTCGATCACGAAGGCGTGATCCACATCGTGCACCCGGTCGGCGGCCGCGGGATCGG
>JAUNRO010000256.1 GCA_030544185.1 Propionibacteriaceae bacterium
AACGGTGCAATACAACGCGGAGCCGGTCAACGTGCAGGGCATCGCCTGGGTCGATGACCACCTCTATATCGCCGACGTCGGCGACGGTCGCACCGAGCGTGGCTCGGTCCGGGTCTTCGTCATTCCCTATCCCGTGCCCAACCAGGAGAAGGGCGACAACTTCTCCACCTATGAGTTCACCTATCCCGACGGGCCGAAGGATGCGCAGGGCATCCTCGTCGACGAGAACCGTCAGATCAGGATCGTGACCAGGGCCGAGCAGGGCGCGATCTATCAGGCGCCGCCGGAACCGCAACAGACCGGCCCCAACGAACTGACGCGGGTTGCGGAGGCGCCGGCCTGGGTGACCGATGCGACTGTGTTGCCGTCCGGGCGGTTGGCGCTGCGCACCTATGTGAGCGTGGAGTTGCTGGAGCCGGAGACGTACGCCCCGGTTGCCCGCGCGGCGTTGCCCTATCAGCCGCGGGGACAGGCCGTCGCGATCAGCATGGCCGACAATGCGCTGGTCCTCGGCTCAGGGGGCACGGAGTCACAGGTGCTCCGGGTGCCGATTCCCGAGAGCCTGGCGTCGGTGCCCGCGGCCGCGGCGTCACCACCGCCCAGCCCGGAGCCCACCGCGGAGCCGAACGCCCAGGAGGACTCGGCCGTCCCGGATGTGAACCGCCGGGGGACGCTGTTCGCGCTCGGGCTCGCCGTGCTGCTCGCCGTCGCTGCTGGTGCGGTGGTGTTCTTCCGGGACTCCGGGGACACGCAGGCGGCCGATGACTGGGTGGCCCGGCGCGGAGTGCCGGACGGTGCCGAGGGTGCCGAGGCGATGGAGGACGAGGACCGCGAAGAGTCCGGCGAGACTGCGGAGGATCCGCGGCCGGGCCCGGTGACCCGGCCCGCCCCGCCCGACCGGGAGTTGTGGCCGTGGGAGCAGGGCCTCTATGACCAGGGCTCTGCACAGCAGCCGCCGCAACCGAAATCAAAGCGGCCGTGGCAGGACGACGAACCGACGGTGATCCGTCCGCCGCAGTGACCCGTGCGGGGTCCAGGCGCTTCAGGCCCCCGCGAGGCGCGGCAGGAGCCAGTCGATGCAGTGGGTGAGGGCCGCGACGTCGTCGGGATCGACGGCGGGGAACAGCCCGATCCGGATCTGGTTGCGGCCCAGCTTGCGATAGGGCTCGGTATCGACGATGCCGTTGGCGCGCAGCGCCTCGGTCAGCCGCGTCGCATCGATGCTGTGGTCGAAATCGATCGTCGCGACCACGGGGGAGCGGTGGTCCGGCTCGCTGACGAACGGTTTCGCGAGCGGCTCGGCGAGCGCCCACCGATAGATCCGCACCGATGAGGCGCGTGAGCGGCGCTCGGCGAACTCCATGCCGCCGTGTTCCAGCAGCCAGCTGATCTGCTCGGCCATCAGGAACAGTGTCGCCACCGCGGGGGTGTTGAGCGTCTGGTCCTTGCGGGAATTGTCCAGCGCGATCTTGAGGCTCAGGATCTCCGGGATCCACCGGCCGCTCGCGGCGATCCGCTCGACCCGCTCGATCGCACGCGGCGACAGGATCGCGAACCAGAGTCCGCCGTCGGCGGCGAACCCCTTCTGCGGCGCGAAGTAGTAGACGTCCACCTCGCGCAGATCCACATCGACCCCGCCGGCCGCGGACGTGCCGTCAATGACGACCAGCGCCTCCTCACCGCCGATCCGCCGGATCGGGGCGAGCGCGCCCGTGGACGTTTCGTTGTGGGCCCAGGCATAGACATCGACGCCGTCGGTCTCTTCGGGCAGCCGCACCGATCCGGGCTCGACCTCGAACACCGCGGGCGCCGCGAGGTGCGGGGCTGCGGCAGCGGCCTTGGCGAACTTGCCGGAGAATTCCCCGAACACCCCGTGCGCTGAGCGCTGCTCGATCAGCGAGAACGTCGCGAGATCCCAGAACAGGGTCGACCCGCCGTTGCCCAGCACGACCTCATAGCCGTCGGGCAGGTCATAGAGCGTCGACAACCCCGAGCGCACCCGGTTAACGAGGTCCTTCACCGGCGCCTGGCGGTGGGAGGTGCCCATCAGCAGCGGGGCGGAGTTCAGCAGTGCCTGCAGCACCGCGGGGCGCACCTTCGCCGGACCGCAGCCGAAGCGCCCGTCCCGGGGCAGCAGAAAAGGCGGAATCTCATGCGGCATGCCGCCATCTTCGCACGCGCGACACTCGCACGGGACGACCTGGCAGGTTCGGCCGGGCCAGTGCGGCTGGCTGTCCGGTTCGACTCGGCGGGAATGGGATGGGGTACGCCGCAGGCGCCCCCCTCAAGTCCGCGCGCGGGTTAGGTTGGAGACATGGCGTTTCTCACCGACGACGAGATCCACTCACAACCCGATTGTTGGCAGCGGGCTGCGGAGATGGTCGGAGATGTGGCGGGGCTGCTGCCGCCGGACGGGGAGCAGGTCGCGTTCGTGGGGACGGGGACGGCCGCTTTCATCGCGCGGGCGCTGGCGGCTCTGCGCGAAGGCGCCGGGCGTGGCTGGTCGGACGCGTTCGCTGCGTCGGAGTTCCCTCGGCACCGGCACTACGACCGGGTGGTCGTGCTCACCCGCTCGGGCCTGACCACCGACATCAATCGGCTGTTGCGCGAGCTGCGGGGCTCGGTGCCGACGCTGGCGCTGGTGGGCGACGTCCAGGCCGAGACGTCCCCGTCGGCCGAGTTGGCCGATGAGGTGATCGACCTGTCGTTCGCCGACGAGGCCTCGGTGGTGCAGACCAGGTTCGCGACGACCGCGCTCGCGCTCATCCGGGCCTGGGTCGGCCACGATCTCGAGCGCGTGGTGAGCGAGGCTCGCGATGCCCTGCAGGTCCGGCTCACCGATGACCAGGTCGATGTCGAACAGGTGACCTATCTGGGCCGGGCCTGGACCGTCGCGCTGGCTCACGAGGCCGCCCTCAAGTTCCGCCAGTGTGCCCAGTCGTGGGCGGAGTCCTATCCCGCGATGGAATATCGCCACGGGCCGATCGCCGTGGCCGAGGAGGGCCGGGTCGTGTGGATGCTGTGCCCGACGCCCTATGGCCTCGCGGAGAAGATCCGGGCGACCGGGGCGACGCTGGTGGAATGCCACCGCGATCCGATGGCCGAGTTCATCCTCACCCAACGGGTGGCAGTCGGCCGGGCGATGAAGCTGGGTCTGTCGCCGGACATGCCGCGCCACCTGGCGCGGACCGTGGTCCACGACGACGACTGATCCCGAGTCGGGCGAGACCGCGATGGAACGGATGGATGGCCTAAGGTGGGCGCCAAGCAGGTGGCGCTCCGCCGCTCAGCCGCGAGAGGACAGGGGATCGGCGTGAGTGACCTCATCGACACGACTGAGATGTATCTGCGGACGGTCTACGAACTCGAAGAAGAGGGCATCATCCCGCTGCGTGCCCGGATCGCCGAGCGATTGCACCAGAGCGGGCCCACCGTCTCCCAGACCGTTGCCCGGATGGAGCGTGACGGGCTGCTGCGGGTGACCGGCGACCGTCACATCGAGCTCAGCCCCACCGGGCGGGAGCGCGCGGTCAGGGTCATGCGCAAGCACCGGCTGGCCGAGCGGCTGCTCGCTGATGTCATCGGGCTCGACTGGGTGAATGTCCACGACGAGGCCTGCCGCTGGGAGCACGTGATCTCCGACGAGGTCGAGGAGCGCCTGGTGAAACTGCTGGGCGATCCGAGCGAATCCCCTTATGGCAACCCGATCCCCGATCTGGTCGGCACGATGCGCGGCGACCGGGCCGCGGCGAGCCCGCTGCCCGAGCTGGTGGAGGCCGGCTCCCGGAGGGTCCGGATCCGCGGCATCGGGGAGAACCTGCAGACCGGCCAGCAGATGCTCGCCGCTCTCCACCGGTCCGGCATCGTGCCCGGCGCCGAGGTCGATGTGGCGCCGGACGACCGTGGCTTCCGTCTCGGCGTGGGCGAGGCCGCGGTGCGGTTGGACGCGGTCGCCGCGGAGCAGATGTATGTCGAGGCGGTCGCCGGTGCGTGACCAAGCCGTTCGGGCTCTGCTCGCTGGGCATTGGTATGACGCGGTCGCCGCACTCCTGCACAACACTCCCCTCCAAGGTTGGGACGCGAAGCGGGCCAGGCGGGCGTACGCCCTGGCCACCGCTGCCAAGCGGGTCCTCGACCTCGACGCCGAGGATTTCGGCACGATCGCGAAGGGCTTCCGGTCCCCGTGGGCGCATCGGCTCGAGCAGTCGTGCTTTCCGCTCGAGCCGAGGGACCGCGAGCGCGGGGCGCTGCGCTCACTGGTGCCGCTCTATGAGCTGATGCTCGAGGTGACCCAGCTGCGAGCGCTGCGCCACGAGCCGCTGCAAGTGGTGGTCACGGCGCATCTGATCGGGGAATACCTGTGTCAGCTCGCCTGGGAACCGACGCTGGGGCACGGGGGCGACCCCCTCGCCATGGGGCGTACGGTCGGGGAGAAATGGGGCACCGACGATCCGGACTGCCCGCACAGCTCAGCCATGCGCGCCACCGCCAAGCGGTCGCTGAATGCGTGCAACGGTGATCTACCGGGCTATACGGCTTATCTGGACAAGTTCCATTCGCGGCTCGGTGACGCGCTCGCTGTGTGCGCGATGAACCACGAGACGATCGGCGCCGGTGAGCGTCCGGACGTGGGCCAGACGTGTCCCAACCCGTGCCGATGGGCGACCGCCGGCTCCATGGAGGGGCGCCGGG
>JAUNRO010000257.1 GCA_030544185.1 Propionibacteriaceae bacterium
CCCTGGATCACACCGCGTTGCTCGAGCCGGCGGACACGCTGCTGGGCAGCGGAGGTCGACAGTCCGGTTTCCCTGCCGATATCTGTATAGGAGATGCGCCCATCTGCTGCCAGCAGACTGAGAATCCGCCGATCCGTGTCCTCCATGGGGAGCACTATTCCACGACCGCACGAAGGGCTCGGTTTCCGTCCACGGGTGAGGAATCATGTCCTGCATGACCGCTCCCGATCACGACGGCGCCAGCATTTCGACGGCCGGTGCGCCCCGGCTGATGCTGCTCGACACCGCCAGCCTGTATTTCCGTGCGTTCCATGGGATGCCCGACACCCTGCGGTCGCCGGACGGCCACCCGGTCAATGCGGTGCGTGGCCTGTTGGACTTCATCGCCCGCCTCGTGAGCGACCACGAGGCCACCCATCTCGTTGCGTGCTGGGACAACGACTGGCGGCCGCAGTGGCGGGTCGAGTTGCTGCCGAGTTATAAGACGCATCGGGTGGCGCTCCCCCAGCCAGCCTCGGCCGCCGCCGAGGTGGTCGGAGCGGGTGGCGTCGGCGCGGAGTCCGGCGTGGCCGAGGAGGCCCCGGACACCCTGGCGCCCCAGGTCCCGTGGATCCTGGAGTCGCTGGCGGCGCTCGGGATCGCAGTGGCCGGGGTGGACGGGTTCGAGGCCGACGACGTGATCGCGACGCTGGCGACCCGGTGGGGGCCGGAGTGCGAGCGGGTGGACGTGGTGACCGGAGACCGCGATCTGTTCCAGCTGGTCGACGACGACGCCGGGATCCGGTGCCTCTACACCGCCCGTGGCATGTCCAACCTGCAGGTGGTCGACGCGGCGTGGGTCCGGGAGAAATACGGGATCGAACCGCAGCGGTACGCCGATTTCGCTGCCCTGCGGGGTGACACCTCCGACGGGATTCCCGGTGTGGCGGGGGTCGGTGAGAAGACGGCGGCGACGTTGGTGAACGAGTACGCCGATCTGGGTGCCCTCGTCGCGGCCGCAGCGGATCCGGCGGCGAAGCTGAGCAAGGCCCAGCGGGCGAAGATCCTCGCCGGCGTGGACTATCTGGCAATCGCCGGTGAGGTCGTGCGCACGCGGCGCGATCTGGCGGTGGACCTCACGCTGGCCGAGTGTGCGCTGCCGTCCGCGCCCGTGGATCCGGCGGGGTTCGCAGCGGTGGTTGAGCGACTCGGTTTGGGCAGCAGCGCCGAACGCGTCGTGGCGGCGCTCGGGCGCTGACCACGCCCCGGCGACCTCGCCGACTTCGTGGAAAGACCGAGTCGCCGCTGCGGTGGGTAGCTGTCAGACCTGGTTGCGCCGGATCACCGAGAGGAAGGTCAGGATGAGACCGGCGATCCCCAGCACGGCGCCGACGATGAAGCCGACCGCCTCTCCCTGGGTGGTCGCGCAGACCTCCCCCTCCGGGCAGCTGCGCCACGGTTGGAAGAAGAACAGTGCCATGATGCCGAAGCCGATGAAGAACAGGCCCTGGCCGATCACGAAATTGCGGGACAACCCGAGACTATTCACCGGCCGCCTCCTTTCTGCTGGTGTCGAAGCGTGCCAGCACATCATCGGTGGCGTCCAGCCAGGCGAGTTCGGTGCGCACGTGGGCGAGCTGGCGTGCCTGAGCGGCGTGCCGCAGCGCGGAGGCAAGACCCGGCCCCGACGGCGAAGCGTCCTCGACCAGTTCCTGCTCGACCTCCGCCAGCTCGGCGCGGCGTTCGGCCAGCGCCCGGCGGGTCACCGCGGCGGGGAGGTGGGCGCCGAACCAGAGCCGGAGATCGAAGGGGTCCCGGGGTCCGCCCGGTGCCTCCGGCGGTGCGCCGAGCCACCGCTGGAATTCAGCCCGCCCGGCTTCGGTGAGCTGGTGGGGATGTTGACTCGGCCGGTCGGTCTGCACCACCGTGTGGCGGGTGACCCAGCCGTCAGCGGTCATGGTCGCCAGCGTCCGATAGATCTGGGATTGATCCGCCGACCACACGCCGGCCTCATCGATGCGGTGTTTGAGGTCATAGCCTGTGAGCGGACCTTCTGCGAGAAGCCCGAGGATTGCGTGCTTGAGTGACACCTATGCAGGATAAGTCCCATAGTGGAGAAACCCTATGTCGACTCTGCAGCTATAGGACTTATCCTGATCAGGCCCCGCGCGGTCCCGAGCGCCCATAGGACGCCGACGAGCCAGACCGTTCAGCGGGTCGCAAGTTCTGCCCGCGAGGGGGCGTACGGCTTGAAGCGCAGCGCCATCCCCGCTTCCTTGGGCGTCCGGTCGGCCTTGAGCAGGTTGCAGGGACCGCAGGCCGCAATGGTGTTCGTCCATGAGTTCGGCCCGCCGCGCGAGGTCGGCAGCAGGTGGTCGACCGTCGTGGCGTGCCCCCCGCAATAGGCGCACGTGTGACGGTCCCGCTTCAGGACGCCGCGCTTGGTCCAACCGGGAGCTCGGGCATAGAGGAAGGTCGTCTTCACATAACGGATCAACCGCAGCACCAGGGGCCACGGATAGGGGCCAATGGCGTGGCCCTCCCGTGCCTGCTCGACGATGGCGACCTCACGCACCAGCATGCCGATCGCGTGCTTGACCGACACGGTGTGGAGCGCCGTGTTATCGGTGTTGAGCACCAGGACTCCGCTCATGATCTCCTCCTTCCGCGGCCTCGCAATGGCTCAATCAACAAGAAACCGCCCTGCGTGGCCGCAGGACGGTGGCATGCTCCGACAACTCCTCAGAAGGAGGAGCGTCAGCTCAGACAGCCGTCGATGGTGCGACGACGCAGGGGCGGACACCAAGGCGCCAAGCCATGCTCGGTGCACTCGATCCGGAATCGCTTCTCCGACATGGTCCTGCTCCTTTCGTGCTCCGCTGTTCCTGCTGATGGGCTCGGCTCATCCTGCCCGCTGCCGGGGGACGATCCGGAAACAGAATAGTTGCGCGTCGTGAAACTGTCACCGAATTTCCTGCGGCCATCCCGCCACCGCACGCTCGCTCCTCGCGGTCGACGGTGGCGGATGGCCCCGCGCTCAGCCGGCGGAGGTCACCGAGAACAACTCCCCCACCGTGCAGTCGAGCGCCTCGCAGATGGCGGTGAGGGTGGCGAACCGAACGGCCTTGGCGCGGTTGTTCTTCAGCACCGACAGGTTCACCAGCGACACCCCGACCTGCTCGCTGAGGGCCGTGAGCGTCATCTGCCGGGCTTCGAGCAGGTCATCGAGATGACACACGACCCGGTGCGGATCTTCGACAGGCATCAGACCAGCCCCTCGACGTCCTCACGCAGGGCGAGCCCCCGGGCGTACACCTCCGTGAGCACCACCAGCAAAGCGGCCACCACGATGGGCAGGAAGTCCTGCAGCCGGATCGTGAACACCACCGACGGCAACGACTGGACCTGGGTGATCAGCATGAAGTTGACCAAGGGGCCGAGGAACGGCCAGAACGCCGCAACGAAGGCCACGCTGAGCGCGAGCGCGCGGGCATGCCAGAGCGTCCGCCGGGTGAACGGCTCACCGGTCAGTGCGGCCCCGATCAGCCGCCACAGGCACCAGGCCGCGATCAGTCCGGCCACGAGCAACAGCGCTGTCGGCAGGCCGATCAGGGCCCGTTGACCCAGCGTGGGATCGGCGAGCGTCCACTCGATCTCCGAGGAGAAGCGAGCCGACGCCCCCGGCAGGAGGCCCGGTGCGGCATAAACGGGCCCTTGTTCCTCGACGCTGCTGGTGAAGTGCAGGGGGCCCGACGGCCACAGCTTCGCCGCACTCCCGACGACCAGCAAGAGGGTGGCGATGACGAGGACGACGCGCGCGGCGATGAAATCCCCGCGGGTGGCGAAGCGGGACTGGGGTGTGCTGACGGACATGGTGCTGACCTTCCCGGAGGGCGATAGGGCTGCTGCAGCACCACTAGCTTATCGAGATTCGATATTAACGACTATCGATAAGCCTGAGTTTCGTCGAAGGGTTTCGCTCAGCGTTTGCGCAGGACATAGACCGCGGATCCGGCGAGGAGGTTCGCCAGGCGTACGCCCCGGGTGAGCGGACGCCAGGACTCCACCAGCGGGATGCGGGTCTCGATCTCGAATCCGGTCGCAGCGAAGAATGATTCGAGGTCGGCGAGGGTGGTGTAGCGGACGTTCGGCGAGTCGTACCACGTGAAGGGCAGATCCTTCGAGATCGGCATGTGCCCACCGATGAGCGACAGCCGGTTGCGCCAGAGCCCGAAGTTGGGCACCGACACGATGATCCGCTCCCCCACGCGGCCCATGTCCTCGATCAGGCGGCGCGGATGGCGGATCGCCTGCAGCGTCCGGGACATGACGACCATGTCATAGGAGTCGTCGGCGAAGTCGTGGAGCCCGGCCTCGATATCGAGGTCGATGATTGACAGGCCGCGGCGGATGGCCTTGATGACCTGGTCGTTGTCGCTGTCCACCCCGGTGCCGGCGCACTGCTTGTGCTCCATCAGGTGGGCGAGCAGGGTCCCGGAGCCACAACCCAGGTCGAGGACGCGGGATCCGGACGGGATCAGGTCCGCGACCAGGGCCAGGTCGGGCCGCAACGGGGTGGGACCGAGCGGGGCGTCGTGGTCGCTCACAGCACTTCCTCCCGCGCGCGCTCGAGGAAGGCGCGGATCGTGTCGTGATAGGCCGGGATGGGCAGCAGGAACGAGTCGTGCCCCCACACCGATGGGATCTCCCG
>JAUNRO010000258.1 GCA_030544185.1 Propionibacteriaceae bacterium
GCGCAGCGATGCGGCCCGAGTCCAGACCGACGTGGCCCGTCAGGAGACGCTCATCGCCGAGGCGCACCGGGCAGTGGCCGAGGCCCAGAGCGAGGCGGCCGAGGTCAGCGCGCGCCTCGCGGCCGCGGAGGCGGAGAAGCAGGCGGCACTGGCCCGGGCCACCCAGCTGGCTGCCGATCGGGATGCCCTGGTCAACCAGTTCAAGGTGCTGTCCACCGAGACCCTGGAGCGGCAGGGCAAGGCCGTCGATGCGACGACCGCGCAGCGGCTGGAGCAGACCAGGGAGGCACTGATGCCGCTCACCACGCTGATGACCCAGTTCGCCGACCGGCTGACCGAGATCGAGAAGGAGCGGGTCGAGATGTCCACCGACCTGCGCAATCACGTCCGCGCGGTGCAGAACACCGGTGAACACCTGCGGCGCGAGACCCATGCGCTGGCCACAGCGCTGCGCAAGCCCCAGGTGCGGGGCCACTGGGGTGAGGTGCAGTTGCGCCGGGTGGCGGAATACGCCGGGATGGTCGAGCGGTGCGATTTCGAGCTCCAGGCCACGACGCAGACGAGCGCGGACAAGACGATCCGGCCGGACATGCGGGTGCAGCTCGCGGATGGGAAATATGTGTTCGTCGACGCCAAGGTGCCGCTCAGCGCGTTCCTCGAGGCTCACGAAACCGAGGACGAGCGCACCCGCGCGGAGAAGCTCACGCTCTTCGGGCGCAACGTGAAGACGCATGTCGAACAGCTGTCCGGCAAGCAATACTGGAAGGCCGATGCCGGCACCCCGGAGTTCACGGTGCTGTTCCTGCCCAACGAGCAGTTCCTCTTCTCCGCCGCCGAGATTGTGCCCGACCTGCACGAGTTCGCGGCGCGGCGGGACGTGGTGCTGGCGACCCCGACCACCCTGATCGCGCTGCTGCGCGCCGTCGCCTATGGCTGGAAGCAGGCGGCCCTGGCCGAGAGCGCGGCCGAAGTCTTCGAGCTGGGCCGCGAACTCCACGACCGGCTCGGCACGATGGGCAACCACGTCGACAAGACCGGGCGCTCGCTGACCGCGGCGATCAAGGCCTACAACCAGATGGTGGGCTCCCTCGAGACACGCGTGCTGCCCACCGCGCGCCGGTTCCGGGATCTGAAGGTCACCGATGCGGAGCTGACCTCCCCGCACCAGCTGCTCGAGTCCGCCCGCTCGATCACCGCCCCCGAGCTGGTCGAGGACGCCACACAGGTGCAGCCGATGATCGGCCGCACGCGACGCAGGGATACCGAGGACGACGCGCGCCTGCCCGAGCGCGCGGAGCTGAGCCGCGGCGAGCCGGACCTGTTGGACCTGGTCGATGAACCGCGGCCGCCGGTGCGCAGACGCGGCCATGGAGCGTGAGGGGTCCTGCGGGCAGAATGAGCCCGTGGATCGTGTCACCTCTTCCGAAATCAACAGGGCCGCCGCCCGCCTGCAGAGCGTGGTCACGGAGACCCCGCTGCAGTTGAGCCACCGGCTCAGCGAGCGGTCGGGCGGAAACATCTTCCTCAAGCGAGAGGATCTGCAGCCGGTCCGCTCCTACAAGATCCGCGGTGCCTACAACCTGATCAGCCAGCTCAGCGAGGTCGAGCGGGTCGGCGGGGTGATCTGTGCGTCGGCCGGCAACCACGGCCAGGGCGTCGCCTATGCGTGCGCCAAACTCGGGATCCAGGGCCGGATCTATGTCCCGACCACCACCCCACGCCAGAAGCGGGACCGAATGCGCCAGCTCGGTGGGTCGTTCATCAAGCTGATCGTGACCGGCGACACCTATGACGAGGCCGCCCAGGCGGCCTATGCGGAAGCCTGGGATTCCGGGTCGGCCATGGTGCCCGCGTTCGACGACGCCCGCACGATCGCCGGCCAGGGGACGCTGGCGCTGGAGATCGTCGACCAACTTGGCCAGGCGCCCGACGTGCTCGTCGTCCCGGTCGGTGGGGGTGGCATGCTCGCGGGCTGTCTGACCTGGCTCGCCGACAACCATCCCGACTGCCGGGTCGTCGCGGTGGAGCCGGCGGGCGCGCCCTGTCTCGCCGCGGCGTTGGAGGCGGGTGCGCCGGTCAACCTCGAGCGACTCGACACGTTCGTGGACGGTGCGGCGGTCCGGCGGTGCGGTGAGGTGACCCACGCGGTCGCCGCGCTGCACCGACCGACGATGCTCACGGTGCCCGAGGGCCAGATCTGCAGCGAGATGCTGGACCTTTATCAGACCGACGGCATCATCGCCGAACCGGCGGGTGCCCTCGCCCCGGCCGCGATCGGCCACCAGCTCACCGTCGAGCCGGGCGAGACCGTCGTGGCGATCCTGTCGGGCGGCAACAACGATGTGTCCCGCTATTCCGAGATCGTCGAACGTTCCTTGGTCCACGAGGGCCGCAAGCACTACTTCCTTGTGAACTTCCCCCAGGAGCCCGGGGCCCTGCGGCGTTTCCTCGACGAGGTGCTCGGCCCGGACGACGACATCACCTTGTTCGAATATGTGAAACGATCCAACCGCGAACTCGGCCCGGCCCTGGTCGGCGTGGAGCTCGGCAACCCCGAGGATCTCACCAGCCTGCTGGCCCGGATGGACCGCTCCCCCATGACCGTCGAGCCCGTCCTGCCGGACAGCCCGTTCTATCGATTCCTGGTTTAGGATCGCCGCCCCGGCGAAGAGGAGGACACCATGCGCGTCGCGCTGGCCCAGATCTGTTCCGGTCGCGAGGTCACCGACAACCTCGCCCTCATCCGGGAGCGGGTCGCCGAGGCCGCCGATCAGGGGGCTCGGCTCGTGGTGTTCCCCGAGGCCACGATGCGGTCCTTCGGGCACAACCTGACCTCGATCGCCGAGCCCATCGACGGCCCGTTCGGCAGCGCCGTCGGCGAGCTGGCCGATGAGTTCGGCCTGACGATCTTCGTCGGCATGTTCACCCCGGCCCAGGACTCCCCCACCGGCCAGCCGAAGGTCCGCAACACCGTCCTGGTCGCCACCGGGGCCGGGCCCGCCGGTTCCAAAGGACCCCGGCTTCGGGGCTATGACAAGATCCATCTCTATGACGCCTTCGGTTTCGCCGAGTCCGACTCGGTCGAGGCCGGTGCCGAGGCGCTGCGCGTCGAGGTCGACGGCGTCACGGTCGGCGTGGCGATCTGCTATGACATCCGCTTCCCCCAGCTCTTCATCGACCACGCGCGGGCTGGCGCCCGGGTGATCGTCGTCCCGACCTCCTGGGGATCGGGCCCTGGGAAGATCGAGCAGTGGGAGCTGCTGGCCCGCGCCCGTGCGCTGGACTCCACGAGCTGGGTCCTGGCCTGCGGCCAGGCCGATCCCGCGGCGTCCGGTGTGGAGGCGAAAGCGGGTGCGCCGACCGGCGTCGGCCACTCGCTCATCGCCTCGCCGACCGGCGCCGTGGTCGCCGCCGCCGGCGCCGCCCCGGAGCTGCTGGTCATCGACATTGTCCCGGAGGCCGCCGACGAGGCGCGCACGACCATTCCCGTCCTGGCCAACGCGCGGCTGAGCTGAGGTGCGCGCCTGGCTCGTGTGGGGCATGGGCGTCGCGGTG
Organism: Propionibacteriaceae bacterium; assembly: GCA_030544185.1. The sequence continues at coordinate 3,556 of JAUNRO010000258.1, forward strand.
TACGCCGCGGCGGTCTGCCACCGCACCTCGCTCGGCGTCGCCGCGCCCCAGGCGGCGATCCAGTTCGGCACCACCGCGAGCGTGATTTCGGTGTTCGTGGTGCTGCAGGTCGGGGTGTACGCCGCGATGCAGGTGCCCGTCGGCGTGCTGCTCGACCGGTTCGGTGCCCGCCGGATGCTGACGACGGGCGCGGCGGTGATGGCGCTCGGCCAGCTGCTGCTCGCGGTGTCCGATTCGATGCCGCTCGCGGTGACTGCCCGGATGCTGACCGGCGGCGCCGACGCGGCCGTCTTCATCTCCGCGCTGCGGCTCATCCCCGCCTGGTTTCCCGTCCACCGCATCCCCGTGCTGACCCAGCTCACCGGTGCGCTGGGACAGCTCGGACAGATCATCAGCGCCGTGCCGTTCGTGTGGGTGCTCCACCGCTTCGGCTGGTCCACCGCGTTCTGGACGCTGGCCGGCGCGGGCGCGCTGGTCGCCGTCGCGGCCTACTCTCTCGTCCGCGACAGCCCGCGTGGCCGCCTCCGGCGCGAGAGCCAGGTGGCCGAGCGCTTCTTCGGCCAACTCGTCCAGGTCCTGCGCGAGCCAGGCACACGACTGGGCATGTTCGAGCACGCCCTGTGCTGTTTCGGTGCGCTGACGTTCGCACTGATGTGGGGTTTTCCCTATCTGCTGGAGGGCGAGGGCCGGTCACCGGCCACGACGGGTGCGCTGTTCACGGTGTTCGTGCTCGGCTCGGTCGTCGCCGGTCCCGTCATCGGCCACCTCACCCGGCGCCACCCGATGCGCCGCAGCACCCTGGCCATGCTGGCCGCCCTTGCCGGCATCGTGCCCTGGCTCGTCGTCTTCGCCTGGCCCGGACCGGCGCCGATGTGGCTCCTGGTCGTCCTGGTGCTCGGGCTGTCGATCGCCGGCCCGGGCTCCGGTGTCGGCCTCGATCACGGCCGCACGTTCAATCCGCCCCAGCGGATGGGCACGGCCAGCGGCCTGGTGGTGATGGCCGGATTCACCTCTGTGCTGCTGGCGATCCTGGCCGTCGGCGTCGCACTCGACGTGATCACCGGCGGGCAGCCGCCGACGCTGGCGGACTACCGGCTCGCCCTTGCGTTCCAGATCCCGCTGT
>JAUNRO010000259.1 GCA_030544185.1 Propionibacteriaceae bacterium
GGCCGCCACCACCGCTGGTCTTGGTGACCTTGGCCGTGGCATAGCGCAGCGACGGACCGACCTCATCGACATCGATCTCGAAGACCGTGCGGCGTTCGCCCTCACGGGTCTCATAGGACCGAGACTTGAGGCGGCCCTGGACGACCACCCGCATGCCCTTCTGCAGCGACTCGGCCACGTTCTCCGCGGCCTGACGCCACACCGAGCAGTTGATGAACATCGCTTCGCCGTCACGCCACTCGTTGGTCTGACGGTCGAAGTTGCGCGGGGTGGAGGCCACCGTGAAGTTGGCCACCGCCGCACCCGACGGGGTGAAGCGCAGCTCGGGGTCGGCGGTGAGGTTGCCGACCAGGGTGATGATGGTTTCGCCAGCCATGGATTGCTCCGTTTTCGCGTTGGACTTCTTTGTCGAAGATCAGCCTGTCAGCCGCCTCCGACAGTTCCCGGGCTAGTGGATCTTGGGGGTTTGCGCCGGCTCAGTGGAGCTCGGGACGCAGGACCTTGGTCCGCATGATCTGCTCGTTGATGCCGAACTGGCGATCCAGTTCCTTCACATCGTCGGGCTTGGCGGTGATGTTGATGACGGCATAGATGCCTTCGGGCTTCTTCTGGATCTCGTAGGCGAGCCGACGCTTGCCCCAGAAGTCGAATTCGTCGACGGTGCCGCCGCCGTCGGTGATGATCTTCAGATAACGCTCCAACATGGGAGTCACCTGGCGCTCATCCATCTCCGGCGTGACGATAACCATGATCTCGTATTTGCGCATGTCGCGTACTCCACCTCCTCTGGTCTCGGGCGGCCATGGGTCTGTCCCATGGCAGGAGGGCGATATGCCGACCGTCCCCGGTCGTCGGGTCCGGCCGGTCCACAAGGGACCAAGGACGTACCTTATCGGCCCGCGCGCCGTGCGCGAAATTTCGGGCTTCGCCGGGCGGGCATCTAGGGGATACTCGCGCACCCCGAGTAATACCGCCCTCTCAACGGGCTCGACCCCCCACCTCGACGCCGTTGAGAGGGCGCTTTTACTCGGCTCCCAGAAGTAGGGCGATTGAGGCCGTCGGTCAGGGCCGTTCGGCGAGGGTCACCTCGAGGTCGCTGCGTTGGCCGTCGCGGATCAGGCCGAGGGTGACCTGGGTGCCCGGCCTGCGCTCACGCACCTGCGCGGTCAGCGCCAACCCGGAGTCGATCGCCTCGCCATCGAGCGCTGCCACCGCATCGCCCTCCCGGAGACCGGCACCGGCGGTGGGCGTGCCGGGATCGACGCGCGCGATCCCTGCCGCCCGCACGCCGACCGCATCGACCTGGGCCACCGTGTCGACGACGGAGACGCCGAGGAACGAATGCTGGGCCTCACCGGTCTCGATGAGCTGGTCGGTGATGCTGCGGACCTGGGTCGCGGTGATCGCGAACCCGATGCCGATGTTGCCCGAGGGTTGCCCCATCGTCGCGATCGAGGAGTTGATCCCGACCAGCTCGCCGGTGGAGTTCACGAGCGCACCGCCGGAGTTGCCCGGGTTGATCGCGGCATCGGTCTGGATCGCGTTCGTGACCACGGGCTCACCGCCGCCCGTGCGCCCGCCGCCCTGCACCGTCGTCACGGGCCGATCGAGCGCGCTCACGATGCCGGCGGTGACCGTGCCAGCGAGACCGAGCGGGTTGCCGACCGCGAGGACCGGATCGCCGACCCGGAGCTGGGAGTCGTCGCCGAACGACACCGATTCGAGCTGCACGCCCTCGACGACGAGCACGGCCAGGTCGCTGGCCGGATCGGTGCCGACGATCCGCGCCGGCAGGACCCGGTTGTCGTGCAGCGTCACCATCACCTCGGCGTTGCCGCCGCCGGCCGCCACCACGTGGTGGTTGGTTGCGATGTGGCCTCGGTCGTCGATGACGACACCGGAACCCTGACCAGCCGCACCGCCGCCACGAACCGATACCGCCACCGCGGCGGGCGAGACCCGCTCGACGATCTGGGCCCAGTCCGGTTCCCCATCAGCCGCCCGCCGGGCCTGGTCGGCACCGGCCGTGGCGTCCGTGGCCGGCGCAGTCGTGCCCACGGTGGGGCCAGGCGTCGGTGTGCCGGGTTGCCCCGGCGGTGGCGTGTTCGGGACCGAACACCCAGTGAAGATCAGCGCGGCGAGCGCTGTGAATGCGGCAAGTCGATGTGTCACAGCTTGATGCTATGTCGACGCGCGCCCAAGTCGCTGGACCGGGACAGGCGGACACCAATGTCCTGATCGCCTACGCTGACGCTCATTCTGGAGAACGTCGAGATCCTCGATTTACACCGAAACGACAGCGGCAGAGCATGCGCGGCTGATCGCCCACGACCTCATCATCGCCGCCCATGGCGCCCAGACGGGACGGTTGATCATGAGCACCGAGGCCGCGGCACGTTTCGATGACCTGCCCGGAGTCACGGCCGAGCAGGCGTGACCTCGCAGACGTCCTCGTCGTCGAGGTGGGCCGGGTCGATCGGGGCGTGCGCCTCCGGCAGTTCGGCGCCGGCCTCGACCTCGGCTCCGGTGAGCGGCTCGGCGAGCTCCCGCAGCCGAGCCCCCGGGATCACGCGGGACCTGGTGAGGAAGCGCTGCCCCGTCGGCGCCTCGAGGGAGAACCCCGCTCCCCGGCCCGGCACGACATCAACAATGAGCTGCGTGTGTCGCCAGGCAGCGAACTGACTGCCCGAGATCCACACCGGGATCGGCGCGACCTCGCCCCCGACGTCGAGCCTCCCCAGCAGCACATCCCGGTCCCCGACGATGAAATCGCCGTCGGCATAACACATCGGCGCTGACCCGTCGCAGCAGCCGCCGGACTGGTGGAACATCAACGGCCCGTGCTGGGCATGGAGTTCCCGCAGCAACTCCGCGGCCGCCAACGTGACGAGCGCGCGGGAGTCCCAGCCCACCGCCTGGGGCGTACCCATCTCCGACATCAGAAGAACCCCAACGCATCCTCGGAATAGGACACCAGCATGTTCTTCGTCTGCTGATAGTGGCTGAGCATCATGTGATGGTTCTCCCGCCCGATGCCGGACTGCTTGTAGCCGCCGAACGCCGCATGCGCCGGATAGGCGTGATAGTTGTTGCACCACACCCGTCCGGCCTGGATCGTGCGGCCCGCCTGATAGACGGTGTTGCCACTGCGGGACCAGACACCCGCGCCGAGGCCATAGAGCGTCTCGTTGGCGATCTTCATTGCCTCGTCGAAGCCGTCGAACTTCGCGACCGAGACGACGGGACCGAAGATCTCTTCCTGGAAGACTCGCATCGAGTTGTCGCCGGCGAAGATGGTGGGCTGGACGTAGTAGCCACCGGAGAGCGCCCCGTCGAGATGGGCCTGCTCGCCGCCGATCAGGACCTGGGCGCCCTCGTCCTTGCCGATCTTCAGATAGGACAGGATCTTCTCCAGTTGGTCATTGCTCGCCTGCGCGCCGACCTGGGTCGCGGTGTCGAGCGGATCGCCCTGGACGATCGTGCGCGTGCGCTCGACTGCGAGCTCCATGAACTCGTCATAGACCGGCGCCTCGACCAGCGCGCGGGACGGACACGTGCAGACCTCGCCCTGGTTGAACGCGAACAACGCGAAGCCCTCCAGCGCCTTGTCGCGGAACGAGTCGTCGGCGGCCATGACATCGGCGAAGAAGATGTTCGGGCTCTTGCCGCCGAGCTCGAGGGTGACGGGAATGAGGTTCTGCGAGGCGTACTGCATGATCAGCCGCCCCGTCGTCGTCTCACCTGTGAACGCGATCTTGCGGATGCGGTCCGAGGAGGCAAGCGGCTTGCCGGCCTCGGCGCCGAAACCGTTGACGATGTTCACCACACCCGGCGGCAGCAGGTCGCCGATGATCTTGAACAGCTCCAGGATCGAGACCGGGGTCTGTTCGGCGGGCTTGAGCACGACGCAGTTGCCGGCGGCGAGCGCCGGGGCGAGCTTCCACACCGCCATCAGCAGCGGGAAGTTCCACGGGATGATCTGACCCACCACACCGAGCGGCTCATGGAAGTGATAGGCGACGGTGTTGGCGTCGATCTGCGAGATCGTGCCCTCCTGCGCCCGGATGGCACCGGCGAAATAGCGGAAGTGGTCGACGGCAAGCGGGATATCGGCATTGAGCGGCTCCCGGATCCCCTTGCCGTTGTCCCACGTCTCGATGACCGCGATCTTTTCGAGGTTTTCCTCGATCCGATCGGCGATCTTGTTGAGGATCACCGCGCGCTCGGCGGGGCTGGTGGCGTTCCAGGCCGGCGCGGCGGCGTGGGCCGCATCGAGCGCGGCCTCGACGTCCTCCGCGGTGCCGCGGGCGACCTCGCAATAGACCTGGCCGGTGACCGGCGAGGGATTCTCGAAGTACTGCCCCTTCACCGGGGGCACGAAATCGTTGTTGATCCAGTGGTCGTATCGGCTCTGCAGCTCGACGATCGCACCATCGGTCCCTGGATGGGCATAGACCGGCATGAGACTCCCCTGTCCTGTGCGGGTTGGGCTCGGGATGGGTACGCCGAGTCCGCGGGCGGTCGGCTCCGACCGCGCCATCTGTCCAGTATGTGACGGAGCCCACACGTGTTCAAGACGGTGGCTGGTCAGCGAGCCGGGGTCACTGCCACCGAACCACGCTCGGATTAGGGTCGCGGTCATGACGCATCGCCCCCGCCTGTTCGCCGCTGTCGGTG
>JAUNRO010000260.1 GCA_030544185.1 Propionibacteriaceae bacterium
ACCGGTTGTTCACCGCGCTCGACTGGCTTGAGGAGCGGCTGCAGGGCCAGCGCTTCCTCGTTGGTGACACCATCACCGCGGCCGACATCCGGCTGTTCACCACGCTCGCCCGCTTCGACTGCGTCTATCACGGGCACTTCAAGTGCAACCGGCAGCGGCTGAGCGAGTTCCCCGCGCTGTGGGGCTATGCCCGCGACCTCTTCCAGACCCCGGGCTTCGGGGACACGACGGATTTCGTGCAGATCAAGCAGCACTACTACGTGACCCATGGCGACATCAATCCGACCCGGATCGTGCCCAAGGGCCCGGATCTGGCGGACTGGTTCACCGCGCACCACCGCGAGCAGCTCGGCGGTCGCCCGTTCGGCGACGGGACCCCGCCCGGGCCGCCGCCGGAGGCGGAGTGGGTGCCGGATGAGCACTTCACCGGCATCCCGACCGCCGCGGACTCCGCCCGCGCCCTCGCCAGCGCCGACGAGGACTGATCACTGCGATCTCGCGTGGCGCTCCAGTGCTGTCATCACAACAGTGGACGACCACGCGAACTCACCGGCCACAGGCCACGCCGAACCACAAGGTCATGGTCCCCGGCGGGCCACGGGCGACTACGCTGCCGATGTGGACGTGACCGTTGTCGACCATCCGCTGGTGGCCCACAAGCTGACGCTCCTGCGCGAGCAGGCCACCCCGACGCCCGTGTTCCGGAAGCTCACCGAGGAGCTCGTGACGCTGCTGGCCTATGAGGCCACGCGCGAGGTGCGCGTGGTCGAGCACACGGTGCAGACTCCCGTGGCACCCGCGATCGGCGTACGCCTGCACAACATGCCCCCGCTCGTCGTGCCCATCCTGCGGGCCGGGCTCGGGATGCTCGACGGCATGTTGCGACTGATCCCGACAGCGGAGGTGGGCTTCGTCGGCATGATCCGCAACGAGGAGACACTGGAGCCGGTGACGTACGCCGAGCGGCTGCCCCAGGACCTGTCCGGGCGGCAGTGCTATGTGCTCGACCCGATGCTGGCGACCGGTGGATCACTTGCCGGGACCATCCAGTTCCTGGTCGGGCGCGGGGCGGACCACATCACCTGCATCTGCCTCCTCGCCGCGCCCGAGGGTGTCGCGCACGTGGACGCGCTGCTGCGTGACCTGGCGGTTCCGTGCCATCTGGTCGTGGCCGCGGTGGACGAGCGGCTCAACGAGCGCGGCTATATCGTCCCCGGGCTGGGTGACGCCGGTGACCGGCTCTATGGGGCTGCCGAATAGGGATTCAGGGCGGCCCGCGCACTGACCAGCAGCAACATCCGCTGAGCTCGCCGACCCCGTGCCCGGCGAACAGCAGATGGCCATATCCTGACCCCCATGAGAGCGAACGACGGCAATCCGGTTAAGAGCCCCACCGATCCCGGGCAGATTCGCAACGTCGTATTGGTCGGGCCCTCGGGCGCGGGCAAGTCGAGGATGTTCGAACAGCTGCAGACGGGTCCCACGACGAAACAGGGCCGGGATGATCGGGATACAACGACCGGGTTGTCGCTCGCTGCGATCGGGCTCGACAAGGGCGTCGTGCTCAACCTCATGGACACCCCGGGCCATCCCGACTTCGTCGGTGATGTGCGCGCGGGCCTGCGCGCGGCCGATGCCGCCCTGTTCGTGGTCTCCGCCGCCGACGGCGTTGACGAGCCGACCCGGCTGCTGTGGGAGGAATGCCGCGCGGTCAACATGCCCCGAGCAGTCGTCGTGTCCAAGCTGGAGGAGGCCCGGGCCGACTGGGACGCGACCGTTGCCATGTGCCAGCGGGTGCTCGGGGATGCCCAGCCCGTGTGCCTGCCGGTCGTGGAGAACGACGACCTCGTCGGTGTCCTCGACCTGGTCGAGCCCCGTTTCACCGGCGCCGACGGCAAGATCCGCGAGCTCCAGGGTGATGAGGTGGATCTCGTCGAGGAGGCGCGCTCGGCGCTGCTGGAGTCGGTCATCGAGGCGTCGGAGAACGAGGAGCTCATGGAGCTCTATCTCGAGGGCGAGGAGATCTCGCTCGATTCGATCCTCGAGGACGTTCGCACCGCGGTCCGCACCGCCCGCTTCTTCCCGGTCTTCCCGGTGCACACGCCGAGCGGCGTGGGCGTGCCCCAGCTGGAGCGCATGTTCATCCACGGGTTCCCGTCGCCGCTGGATTCGCCGCTGCCGACCATCACGACCCCGGGGGGCGACGACTTCGGCGAGGTCAGCTGCGACCCGGGCGGTCCGCTGGTCGCCGAGGTCATCCGGACGACCACCGATCCCTATGTGGGCCGGCTGTCAGTGGTCCGCGTGTTCTCCGGCACCCTGCGTCCAGACGATCAGGTGCACGTCTCGGGGCACCTGTCGGAGTTCGCGGGGCGTGCGGTCGGTCATGGCGACCACGATCTCGACAGCGAACGCGTGGGTCCCCTGTCGATCCCGGTGGTCACGGAGAACCAGTCGATGCCGCTGGCGGTCGCCGGCGACGTCGCGGTCGTCAGCAAGATGGCCAACGTCGAGACCGCCGATACCCTGTCCAGCCGCGAGCGGCCGGCGCTGGTCGAGCCGTGGGTGCTGCCCGAGCCGCTGCTGCCGATCGCGATCCGCGCGGCCAAGAAGGGCGATGAGGACAAGCTCGCCGTCGCGCTCGGGCGCCTGGTCGCCGAGGACGTGACGATGCGCATGGAGCAGAACGCCGAGACCCACCAGGTCGTGCTCTGGACCATGGGCCAGGCCCACATCGACGGTCTCGTGCGCCGCCTCGCAGATCAGTTCCACGTCCAGGTCGAGACCGAGCCGCTGCGGACCGCGATGCGCGAGACCTTCGTCCGCAAGGTCAAGGCCACCGGCCGCCTGGTGAAGCAGTCCGGTGGCCACGGCCAATATGCGGTCTGCCAGGTCGAGATCGAGCCGCTCGAGCGCGGCGCCGGGTTCGAGTTCGTGGACAAGGTCGTCGGCGGCGCCGTGCCGCGCCAGTTCATCCCCTCGGTGGAGAAGGGGGTGCGCGCCCAGATGGAGAAGGGCGTGCTGCTCGGCTATCCGATGGTCGATGTCCGCGTGACGCTGTTCGACGGCAAGGCCCACTCGGTCGACTCCTCCGATATGGCGTTCCAGAACGCCGGTGCCGCAGCGCTCAAGGAGGCGGCCAACGCTTCGACCGTCACCTTGTTGGAGCCGGTCGACGAGGTCGCGATCACCGTGGCCGACGAATATCTGGGGGCGGTCATGGCCGACCTCAGCGGCCGCCGCGCGCAGGTGCTCGGCACCGACACCGGCGAGCTGCAGGGCTATTCGGTCGTGAAGGCCGCCGTCCCTGCGGCGGAGCTGTCGCGCTATCCGATCGATCTGCGCTCGGTCGCGCACGGCACGGGGTCGTTCACCCGCTCGTTCGCGCGCTATGACTATCTGCCCGCCCAGCTCGCGGCGGAGATGGCCAAGGACGCCTGACCAGCGAACGGCAACGGCCCGCCGAGGTGTTCCTCAGGCGGGCCGTTGCCGTTGTGCTCAGCCGACGATCGCGGTCGTGAAACAGTCCGCCGCGTTGACAGTCGCGTTGAGCAGCTCCATCTGAGCGAGGAAGGACGCCATGTCCGCCCAGGTCTCGGCATCCTGCCGACCGAACGACGCGACGTCTCCGAACAGCGGGATGGTCGCCTGGAGGGTCGCGAGCGCGGAGGCGCGCTGCTCGGCGGCGGAGAGGCCGGGGATGTGGCTCTCCGACAGCGTCACGGCCTCCTCGGGGTCCGCGACGATGTCGGCGACGGCCTTGGCCACCGCCTCCTGGACCGCGCGCAGGTCCTCCTCGCGCGCACCCAGAACCTCATCGGTGGTCCCGAGACCCACGCCGATCAGCGGCGGCTTCTCGGCAGTGATCGGCAGCGTACGCACCGCCACCCCGGCGGCCTGCAGCCGGACCGCGTCGTTGTTCACATAGCCCATCACCGCGTCGACCTGGCGGGAGGTGAGGGCCGCCTGCTGCGTATAGCCGATGTGCTGGACGTCCACGTCCGACTGCGTCAGACCGGCCTGCTTGAGCAGGGCGAGCAGCCCGAAATAGGTCTCGCCGAAGGGGCCGGGGATGCCGACCGAATGTCCCGCCAGGTCGGCGGAGGCCTGGATGGGTGAGTCCTCCGGGACGACGAGCACGACAGGATAGGTCTGATAATAGGTGGCCACGCTCACCAGCGGAATCCCCTGCGAGCGGGCCTGCATGAACTCCGCACCCCCGGCATACACCGCATCCTCGTGGCCCGCCTGGATCGCGCCGAAGAGCGCCTCGTTCGCGCCGTGGTGGCGCAGGGTGACAGCCACGCCGGCATCGGCGAAATAGCCCTTCTCGACTGCGACATAGAACGGCGCGAACTGGATGTCCGGTGTATAAGTCAGGCCGAGCGTGAGCTGCTGCGGCTCAGTGCCCGCCGGGTCTTCGTTGTCGTCCGCCTGCGCACAGGCGGCGGTGCCCAGGCCGGCGGTGAGCAGTCCGGCGGCGGTGAGGGCGCGGAGGAAGTGACGGCGGTTCATGCGGCTCCAGATTCGACGTACGCCCGGCGGGCGCTGGGGGTGTGCCCGAGGTGGGCGGCGGTGAACCGGGTGGGGAAGGAGGCCCGGCCGACCGGAATCGTCGCGGCGATCGGATCGAGCGCGGGCTCGGTGGCGTCGGGGTCGCCCCCGGCGCGGT
>JAUNRO010000261.1 GCA_030544185.1 Propionibacteriaceae bacterium
GTGAGCGCGCAGCCCACCGACGCGCCAACCAGGCCCGTGCCGATGATCAGCACCGGGCCCAGGGGCGAGGAGGCGGTGTCCTGCGCCTCGGTGGCGGCGGCCACGGTCACAGAGTTCACGCGCCGGTCTCCGCTGGGGCCTCCCCGGCGCTCGGGTCGGCAGCGACCGGCTCCGGGTGAGTACGCCCGATCAGGTCGGTCAGCTGCGCCTCGCCGACACGCCGGAATTTGCGGGGCTGGGTCCGGGTCCGGTCCAGCACGGCGATCTCGAGGGATTCCACCGGCAGCGACTCGCCCTCACCGCTCAGCCCGGCCACGGCGTTGGCGATCGCGTCGGCCAAGGGGGCATCGTCGGAGTAGTGGGCCGCGATGCGCCTGGCGATCTCGTCGGCATTGCCGCCCATCACGGCGAAGTGCTCCTCGTCGCCGACCGAACCGTCATAGGTGAGCCGATAGATCTGATCGCTGGCGGCGGTCTCCCCCAACTCCGCGACGACGATCTCGACCTCATAGGGCTTCTCGGCGCCGGCGGAGAAGATCGTGCCCAGCAACTGGGCATAGGCATTCGCCAGGCCACGGCCGGTCACATCGGCCCGATCATAGGAATAGCCGCGCATATCGGCGTGGCGGATCCCGGCGATGCGCAGGTTCTCGAACTCGTTGTAGCGCCCGACCGCGGCGAACCCGATGCGGTCATAGATCTCCGACACCTTGTGCAGCGCCTGCGACCGGTTCTCGGCCACGAAACAGATCCCGTCGGCATAGCGCAGCACGACCACCGAACGCCCGCGGGCGATGCCTTTCCGCGCGAAGTCCGCGCGGTCCTTCATCTGTTGTTCGGGCGCCACATAGACGGGCATGCTCATGTCGGTGTGCTCCTGGGTCGGCTGCGATGGATCAGATCAGGGGTGCGGCGGGGCCGTCCGGCCGCTGGCGGCGGGCGGCGACGATCCGGTCGACGAGGACGCCGATCCGGTCGGCGTCGAAGGTGTCGATGCCGTCGGGCGAGGCGGTCATCACGACCGGGAAGATGCGGCGCTGAAGGTCCGGGCCCCCGGTGGCGGAGTCGTCGTCAGCCGCGTCATAGAGAGCCTGAATGACGACCGTGGCGCATTCCTCGGCGGTGAGATCGGTGCGATAGAGCTTCTTCAGCGAACCGCGGGCATAGATGGATCCCGAGCCGACGGCATGGAAGGCGGTCTCCTCATAGCGGCCGCCGGTGGCGTCATAGGACCAGATCCGCCCCTGTTCGGCGGCAAGGTCCCACCCGGCGAACAGCGGCAGGACCGCCAGGCCCTGCATCGCCATCGGCAGGTTGCCGCGGATCATCGCCGCCAGCCGGTTGGCCTTGCCGTCCAAGGACAGCGGGGCGCCCTCGATCTTCTCGTAGTGCTCGAGCTCCACCCGGAACAGCCGCACCATCTCCACCGCGAGACCGGCCGCGCCGGCGATGCCGACCAGCGAATACTCGTCGGAGGCATAGACCTTTTCGATGTCGCGCTGGGCGATCATGTTGCCCATCGTCGCCCGCCGGTCGCCGGCCATGACGACGCCGCCGGGATAGGTCGCCGACACGATCGTGGTGCCGTGCGGGGCCAACTGGCCCGCATCGCTCGTGGGCGCCCGGTGCGCGGGCAGCAGGTCAGGCGCGACCTCGCCCAGGAACTCGGTGAAGGAGCTGGATCCTGCGCGCAGGTAGGCCGCCGGCAGCCCCATCCCCCGGCTCACTGGCCGCCCTTCTGGACGAAGGACCGGACGAACTCGGCCGCGTTCGCCTCGAGCACCCCGTCGATCTCGTCCAAGATTGAATCGAACTCGTCGACGTCCGCCTGCTCGGCGGTCACCGGCTCGAGCTCCTGCTCCTCCTCCGAGGTGCGTGCGCGTTCGAAGCGTGACTCGCTCATGGCTGCTCCCCTCAACGACCTGGCCATGATCTGATCTCCCAGCCTAATGCCCCTTCACCAGTGCTCCCGACCCGTGACCAGGTGGGCCAATTTCTGCAAATTGCCTGAGATTCACTACGTGATGACTCAGTAATGATGGTTCAATAGTCCGCAGTGCGGCGGCCGTCCAATGTGCTCGCCCAGGACGGTTGGGGGGCCGTCGGGAGACCATTCGCATCGCACGGTGTTGTCCGGGGCAGCATCCGTCGCGGCAGGCGTCGGTGAAGGCGCCCGGCCGGCCGCCGCGCTCACAATCCGAGCGCGACGATCAGCCCGCCGATGTCCTGGTGGGCGTCGAGGTGTTCGGCGACATGCTCCTTGGTCCCCCGCAGGGGATCGAGCATCGGAATCCGCAACAGCGTGCGCCGCTGGGGCACCTCCACGATCAGCGAGTCCCACGCGGCCGCGACGACCGAGTCCGGATATTGCGCCATGCAACGCCCCCGGAAGTAGGCCCTGGTGTCGGTCGGCGGCTCCACCCGCGCGCGTTCGATCTCTTCGTCGGTGAGCAGCCGGCGCATGCGGCCCTTGCGCACCAGCGCCGCATAGAGACTCTTGGCGGGATCGACGTCGGTGTATTGCAGATCGATCAGGGCGAGTTTCGGATGGTCCCAGGGCAGCCCGTCGCGCTGGCGGAAGGACTCCAGCAGCGACAGCTTGGCCGCCCAATCGAGGCGGTCACCCAAGCTGCGTGGGTCGCTGCGCAGCGCATCCAGCGTCTCGTGCCACGCGACGAGCAGTTCTGCGGCCTCCGCGGGATGAGCGATCCGCTCGGGTTGCTCGGCCAGGACCCGCGCGGCGGCGGTCGCATAGATCTCCTGCAGGTCCAGCGCGCTGACCTCGCGGCCATCGGCCAATGGCAGGAGTTCGCTGCACCCCAGGTCATGGCTCACCGCACGCATGGCCGCCACGGGGCTGGCCAGCCGCACGCCGTCGCCAACGAGGTTGGCCTCGATCGCGGCGAGGACCAGGGCTGCGGTTCCGACCTTGAGCCAGGTCGCGAACTCCGAGCGATTGGCATCGCCGGTGATGACGTGCAGGCGACGGTGGACGCGGTTGTCCGCATGCGGCTCGTCGCGCGTGTTGATCACCGGCCGGTTGAGCGTGGTCTCCAACCCGACCTCGGCCTCGAAGAAGTCGGCGCGCTGGCTCAGCTGGAAGCCGTGGCGTTCGCTGTGCTGCCCCAGCCCCACCCGGCCCGAACCGGTGAACGTCTGCCGCGACACCAGGAACCCGCTGAATTGGACCACGACCCGGTGGAACGGGGTCGAGCGCTGCAGCAAGTAGTTCTCGTGGGTGCCGTAGGAGGCACCCTTGCCGTCGGTGTTGTTCTTGTGGATCCGAACCTGCTGGCCGAGGCGGGCCCCGGCCCGCTGGGCGGCCAGCTGAACGACCCGGTCCCCCGCCGCGTCCCACAGCACCGCGTCCCGGGCCGAGGTGACCTCCGGCCCCGAATATTCCGGGTGGGCATGATCGACGTAGAACCGGGCCCCGTTGGTGAGCACCAGGTTGGCCATCGTGTCGTCGTCGGTGAGCTGATCGGGATGGGCGATGTCCCGGGGCACCGTGAAACCGCGGGCATCAACCAGCGGATTCTCGGTGTCGTAGTCCCAGCGGTGGATGGCCCCCGCCAGCTCCGCATAGGTCCGCACCAGCAGGTTGCTCCAGTGCATGGGGTGCAGGCCGGCGGCCGGGCCGTCCCCGAACACCGAGATCCCATATTCAGTCTCGATCCCGAACACGCTCATCCGCCGACTCTATCGACCACATCCACACCGGCCGCGGCGTCGGAGGGGCCACAGCGGCGGAACACCCTCCGGGGGGGGCATCACGACCCGATCTCCTCTCCTGCGCCGAGGCGGGCCAGATCGGCTGCCACCCGACCCGCAGCCCAGCCCTCACGATCATTGATCATCGTGTGCACCTCGGTGGTCCGGGGAAACATCTCCGCGAACGCATCATCGGTCTCTTGGCGGCGCGAGGCGAGGATGGGCAGCAGCTCCCGGCCGGCGGCCGAGGCCTCGGCGTCCGCCCGGGCCGCCTCCTCGGCCGTGGCCGCGCGCAGCCGCTCGCCGATGCGCCCCGCATATGCCATCAGGAAGGAAGCCCGGAAGGACCGGGTCCGCGAGGAGCCGTCGCGCCGCGTGCGCGAACCCTGCCGGCTCAGCGCGGCGGTCGCCTGGACCAGCAACGAGGTGAACAGGTTTTCCACCGCCACCAGGTCGGCGGGGAAGCCGACGACAGTGCAGAACGACCATTGCTTGGCCCAGACCGAGCGGCAGTTGTTCGCGTCGGCGACCACCGCCAGCAAGGTCGCCTTCGCCTGCTCGTAGGGATTGTCCAGGCCGATCCGGACCGCATGGGGCGTGTCGCCGGCGGCGGGGTTGCCCTGGGCCGCGAGCAGCGCGAGGTCGATGCTGTGCCGGGCCATCAGCGACTGAGCTGCCGCGGTGAACGACTCGGCTTCCGCCTCGAAGGTCGTCGACTCTGCCTTGGCCAGCAGGCCGCGGACCCGGGCCAGGATCCGGTCGTCGACCGGGCCGTGGGAACCGGCGTCGCCGGTCGGCCGCGCCTGCCCGGGCACCGGCCAGTGCCGCTCGATCGGTGGCAGCACGGCCAGGACGGCCGCCGCTTCCAGCGCGCCCTCGAGCACCCGCTCCCAGGTCCGGTGGCCGGTCTTGGCTCGCAGCGGT
>JAUNRO010000262.1 GCA_030544185.1 Propionibacteriaceae bacterium
GGGGCTGGTCGCAGACCTGGTGATCGCACCGAGCGGACCAGTGCCGGCCCTGCTGGCGGCCACGCCCGTCGCGATCGGGGCCGCGGTCGGCCTGGGCCGGCTCGAACCGCCTGGGGTGCAGCGAGCGCGAGAACGCCGGGTGCTGGATCTTCCGGAGGCGCTCGACCTGCTCGCCGGTGCGCTGGGCGCTGGCCTGCCGCTGCGGCGGGCCGTCCGGGAGGTGGCAGCGGTCCTGCCCGGACCGGTCGGCGAGGACCTTGGTCTGGTGGTGAGCCTGATCGATGTCGGAGCGGGGGACCGGCGGGCCTGGTCGGCCCTGGCGGACCGGCCGGGATGGGACGGCATCGCCAGGGACATCGCCCGCGCTGCCGACACCGGCACGGGGCTGCATGGCGCGCTGCAGCGGCACGCCGAACGGGCCCGTCGCAACGCGCAGGCGCGCCGGCAGGAGTCGGCGCGCACGACCGGGGTGCGCAGCGTGCTCCCGCTGATGGTGTGCTTCCTGCCGGCCTTCCTGTGCATCGGCATCGTGCCCACCGTCGGGTCGATGGTGGGGCGCGTTCTGGCGCTGGAGTGATGGATGTGATCGAGGTGGTTGTGCTCGGCGCTGGGGCAGGGCGCGGGCCCGTGGTGTGCAGGGGCAGGTGCAGGCGCCCGCCGGCCAACTATCCACAGCTCGATTGCGGGTCGAAGCACTGTCCACAGCCTGGGTGCCGGGGGCGGTCCGATCGGGCCCCGACCACGCATGGTGCAAGTGCCTGATCAAGGCAGTCCTTCGACAGACAAGGAGAAACCGATGTCCACTCACACCGTTTCCACCGAACTGGTCACCCGCACCGGCGATTGGCGGCCCACGCGTCGCGACGAGCGGGGGATGACGACGGCGGAATACGCGGTCGGCACCGTTGCCGCCGCGAGCTTCGCCGGCGTGCTGATCAAGATCCTCACCGACGAACAGCTCCGTGAACTGATCCTGCGGCTCATCCTGGCCGTGATCTCGGCCTTCATGAAGACGCCGACCATCCTCTGACGCGAATCGACCGGGCGAGGCGGGGGCGCGTGACGCCCCCGCCGTCGGGTCGAGCTGAGGAGGTGCACCACGGAACATGCACCACGGAACAGACGGGCGCAACGGAACCGGAAGGACCTGAGTGAAGGGGAGGTCGATATGACGAAGGGGAATGGGATGCGGCCTCGAACGGCGCGGGGGATGGTCACCCTCGAGCTGGCGCTGTCGCTGATCAGCCTGCTGCTGGCGACCGCGGCTGGCCTATGGGTCGTCGCCGTGTTGGGCCAGCAGGTGCGCCTGGCCGACACCGCGCGCGAGGTGGCCCGCCAGCTGGCCCGGGGCGATGCGGTGGCTGCCCGGCAGGCGGCGCAACGGGGCCCGGCCGGGCTCACCGTGACCTCGCAGCGGGTCGAGGGCGATGTCGTCGTTCGCGTGCAACTGTCCAGCAGTCCGCTGGGGGCGCTGCCCTCGGTGCCGCTGAGCGCCGAGGCCCGCGTCGCCGCCGAGCCGGGCACGGAACCATGATCAGCCCGCAGCCGGGCCGGCGGCCAGCGGTGGACGAGCGAGGATCCGCCACGCTGCTGGTGATCGCGGCGATCGCGGTCGTGTTGACCGTCGCTTCGGCCATGGCGATCGTGGTCGGCTATCTGGGGGCGATCCGCCGGGCCGGGCAGGCGGCCGACCTGGCCGCGATCAGCGCGGGCCAGGTCGTGAGCCATGGTGAGCCGGGCTGCCCGAGCGCCGAACGCGTCGCCCGTGACAACGGTGCGCGGGTGGTCAGGTGTGCCCACGTCGGGGATTCGGTGGAGTTCGCAGTGACGGTCGAGGTCCGCTATCCGGTGGGCCTCCGGCTGCCGGGATTGCCCCGGGAGGTGCCCGGCCGTGCCTCGGCCGGGCTGCAGGAGCCAGCGGCCGCCCAGTCCACCTGATCGTTGCTCGATGTGGGGCGGACGACCGACCGGTCTGTGGCAACGGTTCGCACGGATCTGCAGATCCGCTGCCGATGCAAATGTGGCCCATGACATACTCGCGCGAATACGTGGTCGCGCATCACCCACCTCACGAGCCACATCGGGGCGGCGGTCGTCCCGAGGGCGGGGACCACGTCACCGAGTCTGGAGGATCAATGGCGTCCCTGCAGGTTGTGTTGTCTGGTGCCCATGTGTCGATCGTGATCGTGGTCGCGGTGATCGCCGTGATCGCTGTGGCAATGTCGCTCAAGTTCAGAGCCGAGGTGCTGAAGGCCCGGGACGGGACCGACAGCATGCGCAGCATCGGCCGAGCGGTCCAGGAGGGCGCCGCGGCCTATCTCGGACGCCAGTTCAAGACCCTCGGGATCTTCGCAGGCATCGCGTTCCTGCTGTTGATTCTGCTCCCGGCGCACAGCGACGCCGGGACCAACGAGTGGCTGCTGCGGGCAGCACGCTCGCTCGCGTTCGTGGTGGGCGCCGGATTCTCCGCGCTGATCGGTCATCTGGGCATGTGGCTGGCCGTGCGCGCGAACGTGCGGGTGGCGTCGGCCGCCCGCGACGAGGGTCGCGACCCGGCGATGCGGATTGCCTTCCGCACCGGTGCTGCGGTCGGCATGGCCACGATCGGCTTCGGCCTGCTCGGTGCCGCCGTCGTGGTGCTGATCTTCCGCACCGACGCACCCACAGTCCTGGAGGGCTTCGGGTTCGGCGCCGCCCTGCTCGCGATGTTCATGCGCGTCGGCGGCGGCATCTTCACCAAGGCCGCCGACGTCGGTGCGGACCTGGTCGGCAAGGTGGAGCAGAACATCCCCGAGGACGACCCGCGCAACGCCGCCACCATCGCCGACAACGTGGGTGACAACGTCGGTGACTGCGCCGGCATGGCCGCTGATCTGTTCGAGTCCTATGCCGTGATGCTCGTCGCGTCGCTCATCCTCGGCAAGGCTGCGTTCGGCACGGCCGGACTGGTCTTCCCGCTGATCGTCCCCGCGATCGGCGTGCTGACCGCGCTGATCGGCGTCTATCTGACCCGCCCGCGCACGGGCGAGCACGGCCTGGTCACGATCAACCGGTCCTTCTATCTGTCCGCAGTCATCTCTGCGGTCCTCTGCTCGATTGCGGCCTGGGTGTTCCTGCCGGCGAACTTCGCTGACCTCGACGTCGCCGTGGACTTCACCGGACCCATCGACGATCCGCGCATCGTGGCCATCGGTGCCGTCGTGATCGGCATCGTGCTCGCGGTCATCATCCTGGCGCTGACGGGCTATTTCACCGGCACCGAGGATCGCCCCGTGCAGGACGTCGGCCGCACCTCCGAGACCGGCGCCGCGACCGTCATTCTCTCGGGCTTGGCGCTGGGGCTGTCGTCGGCTGTCTATACGGCGATCATCATCGCGCTCGCGGTGTTCGGCGCCTTCCTCCTGGGCGGCCCGGGCGTGGTCGGCCTGTTCGCGATCGCGCTCGCCGGCTGCGGCCTGCTCACGACTGTCGGCGTGATCGTTGCGATGGACACGTTCGGGCCCGTCGCCGACAACGCCCAGGGCATCGCTGAGATGTCGGGCGATGTGGATGGCGAGGGCGCCCAGATTCTCAACGAGCTGGATGCGGTCGGCAACACGACCAAGGCGATCACCAAGGGCATCGCCATCGCCACCGCCGTGCTCGCGGCCACCGCGCTCTTCGGGTCCTATACCGACGCGATCGCCGGCGTCCTCGGCGAGGGCTATCAGCTGTTCACCGATCAGTCGGTGGTCTTCGCCCCAACAGTGCTCGTCGGCGTCATCCTCGGCGCGTGCGTGGTGTTCCTGTTCTCGGGTCTCGCGATCTCGGCCGTGGGCCGGGCCGCCGGCGCGGTCGTGTTCGAGGTCCGCCGCCAGTTCCGGGAGATTCCGGGAATCATGGAAGGCACCGGCCGCCCCGAATACGGCCGGGTCGTCGATATTTGTACGCGTGATTCCCTGCGCGAGCTGGCCACGCCCGGCATCCTCGCCGTGTTCGCCCCGATCGCGGTCGGGTTCGGTCTCGGGGCCCCGGCCCTGGCCGGCTTCCTCGGTGGTTCGATCGCGGCAGGCACGTTGATGGCCGTGTTCCTGGCGAACTCCGGCGGAGCCTGGGACAACGCGAAGAAGCTTGTCGAGGACGGCCACCACGGCGGCAAGGGCTCCGAGGCACATGCAGCCACGGTCATCGGCGACACTGTGGGCGACCCGTTCAAGGACACCGCCGGGCCGGCCATCAACCCGCTGATCAAGGTGATGAACCTCGTCGCCGTGCTGATCGCGCCCGCCGCCGTCGCGATGAGCCCGTTGAGCGAGACGCCGTCGCTGGTGCGCTTCGCCATTGCCGCCGTAGCGCTCGCCGTCGTCGTGGTAGCGGTGTGGATCTCTGCCCGGCGTGACATCGCGATCGCCGAGCCCGAGCCCTTCGCGGGACTCGACGGGATCCCCGGCAACCCGGAGTGGGACGCGGCCGGCCATCATTCCAGGGAGCGTTCCGGTGCGTTCGCGGAGTTGCAGGCCAAGCACGAGGAGTTCCGGTCGCTGCCGCATCCGCTGCTTCCGGATCTCCCGATCTTCCGCCCGGAGGTTTCGGGCGACCCCGCCGAGGACCAAGATGAGCGGGGTGAAAAGCGGCCTGACTGATTCACTTGCA
>JAUNRO010000263.1 GCA_030544185.1 Propionibacteriaceae bacterium
TGCTGGCACGCGGGTCCAGCAGGCCCCGCAACCGATCCCGCCAGCTCGATTCATAGGGCTCGTCGCGAGCCAGCGCCGTGTGCAGGTCGAGCATCAGCCCGACACTGCGCGACCAGTCGTACTGCTCCGCCCGCGCCCGCGCCGCCTGTCTCGTCTCGGCGCGGGGGCGCACCGCCATCCGCTCGATCGCATCCGCGAGGTGCATCGCATCCGGGCGCGCCCACTCGCCGCAGGTCTCATCGACCAGTTCCCGGGCGCCCCCGCGATCAGCGGTCACGACCGGCGTCCCGCAGGCGAGCGCCTCCAGGACCGCCAGCCCGAACGTCTCCGCCGGGCACACGCTGAGGGAGACGTCCGACCCGGCGTACGCTCGGGCGATCTCGTGGCGCCCCGACAGGTAGCCGTGGAACACGACCGGCGCGTCGCCCGCGATCTCCTCCAGCTCCGCGCGGTGGGGCCCGTCGCCAAAGACGTCCATCCGGATGGGTACGCCGCGGCGGTGCACCTCCACTGCCGCCGCAACCGCGAGATGAGGGCTCTTCTCCCGCGAGAGCCGCCCGACATAACAGAGCTTGAGCAGCCCGTCGGCGGCCGGGGCGCCGGCACCCGGACAAAAGGTCGCGAGGTCGACCCCGAGCGGGACCATCGCCAGCCGGGCCGGGGTGTTCTCGAACTCATCGGCGGCATAGCCCGAGGTGACCACGACCCGATCGAAGGATTGGGCGAGGCGGCGGTTGAGCGCACCGACGGCGGTCTCCACGCCGAACGCGCGCCGCAGCCAGAGGCTCAACATGGCGTCGAGGCGTTCGTGGCTGAACAGAATCGACCCGATCCCGCGCCGCCGCGCCCAGCCGGCGACCGGGGAGAGGGTCCACTTGTCCGAGACCTCGACCGTGGTCGGGCGGAAACGATCGAGCGCGACCAGGGCGCGCCAGGGCTGGGCGATCATCCGATAGGCGGAATTGGGCAGCTGGGGTGAGGCGACCTTGACCACGATTCCGTCCTCGGTCTCGAGAGTTTCGTCGCGCTCCCCCGGCACGACGAGGACGCGTTCGTGACCAGCCGCGGCATAGCCCGCACCCAACCGGTCGATCGCCTGCCGCATCCCACCCGAGACCGGTCCGACGAAATTGGCCAGCTGGGCGATGCGGAGTCGGTCGGTCACGGCGTCCAGCGTAGGCCAGCCACCAGCTCAGCGGCTCCCGGCCGGCTCCCGTGCCGGTTCGAAGTCCATGCCGTTGCGCACCATCTCGGCAACGGCCTGTGGTGTCAGCTCACTCGCGGGGAAGACATCGGTGATTGCGCCGCCCTCGACGAGCAGCACCCGGTCGGCCCAGTGCAGCAGCTCGTCGTAGTCGGAGTTGAGCAGCAGGATCGCCCGGCCCCGCCGCGTTGCGGCCTGGACCACGCCATGGACGTTCTGGCGGGCCTGGTGATCGAGACCCCGGGTGGGCTCGGACAGGATGAAGATGCCGGCGTCCCCACCGAGCATCAGCTTGAGCCGCTGGAGCTGCGTCTGACCGCCCGACATCGGCCGCCCGAACAGCAGGCGCGCGGTGTCGTCGATGTCCCGCAGCGCCCCGAGCATCGTCGCCAGGTGCTCAACCTCGGCGTCGAAGGCATCGGGGATCGGGCCACCGGCCAGCAGGCCGCGGGCGTGCATCACATCGGAGTCCGAGCCGCTGTCGAAGCCCACCTCGGTCAGGCAGCCGATGCCGGCGACCACGGCATCCCGCGGGCTCGCGATGTGGCGGTCCATGCCGTTCACGCGCATCGAGCGGGCCAGCTGGGGCCGGTCACCGGTCAGCGCGGTGATGATGTCGTGCACGCCGGAGTCGCGGCGCCCGACCAAGGCCAGAACCTCGCCGCGGTGCAGCGTGAACGAGACATCGCGCAGCGGGCCGGCATCGATCCACTCCACGTGCATCGCCTCGAGGGTGCTGACGGGCCGTCGCGGTGGTGCGGTGGGCCGGGCCTGCTGTGGTGCGGGTGCGGGTGCAAGTGCGGGTGCGGAGGGCGAGGCGTCGCGCCCCGGCCCGGATGGTGCCGGCTCCCGCACGGCCGCAGCCGACCCTGCTGGATCGGGTGACGCCGCTGGCTGGTCGAAGATCTCCGCCAGCAGCCGCTCCTCAGTGACGCCGTCCTTGGCGAGATCCTTCACCCGGCCCGAGCGCAGCACGACGATCCGATCGGTGGCCTTGATGATCTCGGGCAGGCGGTGGGACACGTGGATGACGCTGCGCCCCGCAGCCGTCATCTGCTCGACGACATAGTGCAGGTCCTCGATTTCCCGGGCCGTCATCGTCGCCATGACCTCATCGAGGATCACCAGGTCGAGCGACTCATCGGTCAGCAGGCGCAGCGATTCGAGCATCGTGTGCTCGGCGTGGCTCAGCGTGTCCAGGCGGCTGTCCAGATCGAGCGCCAGGCCGGCCTTCATGAGCACCTGCCGGGCCTTGCGGGTCAGCTCGGGATCCTCGGCGCCCGGCTCGGTCAGGGCCTCCAGCACGGTCCAGGACTTGTTGTGGGCGCTGAACCCCTGGCGCACGATGCCGATCCCGGCCGCGCGACCGGCGGCATCGTCGGTCGGGGCGTACGCCTCGCCGCGGAGCACCATCGAACCCGCCGTGGGCTGCAGCACCCCGGCCAGCACGTGCATCAGGGTGCTCTTGCCGGCGCCGTTCTCGCCCACGAGGCCGATCACTTCGCCGCGCCCGATCTCCAGGTCGATGCCCTGCAGAACGTCGCCATCGCCATAGGACATGCGCACACCGCGCAACTGCACGAGACTGTCCATTTGGCCCTCCCGGCTCGGTAAACCTTAAGCCTGGCCAAATCCTAGTCATGATCTGCAAAGAAACCGCAATAGATCCCGCAAATTGTTCCTCAGGTGGGACACCTGATCAATTTCGGGTAAACCGTGGCCCGCGCGTGCGCCGGCGGAGCTGGTCGAGTTCCTGCGTGACCGCAGCGAGCTGGCGGTTGGTCTCGGCCAGGCGGCCCTGCAAATCCCTGTTCGTGCGCGTCAGCTCGACCAGGTCGGTCTCGAGAGCGGGCACGGTCTCGTCCCAGGCGCTGACGGCGGCGGCCTCGAGGCGGGCCATCTCGCGCTCATGCGATGCCAGGTCCTCGCGGATCTCCGACAGCACGGCCAGCGGGTCAACCGGCTCGACGTTCTCGGGTTCGGCCGCCGGCCGCAGACGCGGCGGCACGGGTGGGCGGAAGAACAGCTCACGCACCAGCAGTGCGGCCATCACCCCGAAGACTGTGCCGGCCAGGAACAGCACGATGGAGGCGGTCAACACGCTCATACCTCAGCCCCCTCTGCCCAACAACGGCATGACGTTATCATGCGTTCAGGTTTCTCTTGGACTTTGGTTGAATCTTGCCGCGTTTCTCACTGTTTCCGAATCAGTGCGTTTGCGGTGACCGGGTCCGGCAGAGGCTCGAATGCCGCCACTGCTGGGCGCTAGTAGGCTTCGTCCTGCCCATCGGGGGGCTTGGATCACGGGGCCGAATCGCCGGAGGAACATGAG
This sequence comes from Propionibacteriaceae bacterium, assembly GCA_030544185.1. The sequence goes on from JAUNRO010000263.1 coordinate 3,537, forward strand.
CGACGACTATTCCGGGAGCACGTCCGACGCGCTCCGCAAGATTGTGCAAAACCTCGACTATTCCATGCCCGAGCTGCGGGGGGTGATGATCGCCTCCGCCGATGGCCTGCCGGTGGCCCACAACTTCCCGGCCTCGGAAGCCGAGCGGATCGCCGCCATGGCCGCCACGGCCATCGGCCTGGGCGGACGCATCGCCGACCGCGCCGACCTGGGCCCGCTGGCCGAGGCCGTCGTCCGCGGATCGTCCGGCTATCTGGTGGTCTATGCCCTCGGGGAAACCGCCGTGCTGGTCCTCGCGGGACCGGCGGACGCCAACCTCGGTCTCATGCGGATCGAGGCCCGGAAGGCCGCCAGCTCGGCCCGTCCTTTGCTGGAAGCGGTCTGAGATGGACACGCTGGATAGCATCGCCGCGGCGGCCATCACCCAGATCCCCGGCGGGTGCCGCTTCTCCGCCGCCGACGCGGAGCAGATCGCTCGCTATCGCGACGAGCTGCTGTCGCTGACCCCGGAGCTGGTCCAGGAGTTCTATGACACGCTGTTCGACCATCCCGAGACCGCCGCGATCTTCGGTCCCGGGGAACGCGCCACCCAGGAGCAGACGCTCACCGGATGGTGGCGGCGGACGATCGCCGAGCCGATCGACGCCCGCTATTGGTCCTGGATGGCGCTCATCCGGCTGGTCCACGTAGATCGCAACGACGTCAACACGAAGATGTTGTCGATGAAGGAGATCTTCGTCCGTTTCGAAGGCCGGCGCGTGCGCGAGCTGATCGTGGACGAGGCCGAGGCCGGCCGGTTGGTGGAGGCACTGCGCCGGCTCACCTCCACCGCGGGCGCGATCATCACCCACTCGTTCGACGTGGCCGTGCGGTCATCGCTGTTCGAGGTCGCCGGCATCCCGCAGGCCCTGCTCGAACGCATGCGTGACCAGGAGGTCAATCAGGCGATCGTCGCCGCCCGGGGGCGTCCGGCCACCCGGCCCTGATCCCGCGACAGAACCACCGACAAAGGCGAAGGCCCCGCCGCACGCAGCAGGCGGGGCCTTGGCCTTGTTCAGCCGACGAGCTCGATGTCCTCG
>JAUNRO010000264.1 GCA_030544185.1 Propionibacteriaceae bacterium
CGTCACGTTCGTCTCGGTCGCGGACTGGGCCGACGATGCGGTGCACGCGGGCCAGACGTCGTTCACCGTGGGGCGCGATGCCTCGGTGCGCAGCGTCGCGGTGTCCCTCGGTGGGGATGTGGTGCGGCTGGCGGAGACGGTGGAATATGCCGGGTCGGGCGGGTCGATCGAGCAGTTCGGCCTCTATTTCGCCGACGCCGGCCAGCACATCGAGCATCGCCTGTTCGTCGACCACAATGCCCCGCACACGAAGTCCAACGTGGACTATCGCGGCGCGCTGCAGGGCCAGGGTGCGCACACGGTGTGGATCGGCGATGTGCTGATCCGCAAGGTCGCCGAGGGCATCGAGACCTATGAGTCCAACAAGAACCTGCTGCTGACCGACGGCTGCAAGGCCGACTCCGTGCCCAATCTGGAGATCGAGACCGGCGAGATCGAGGGCGCAGGCCACGCGTCCACGACTGGCCGCTTCGACGACGAGCAGCTGTTCTATCTGCGCTCGCGCGGCATCGATGAGGCCGAGGCCCGCCGCCTGGTGGTGCACGGCTTCTTCGCCGACATCATCCGCCGCATCGGCGTCCCCGAGGTCGAGCAGCGCCTGCTCGACGCGATCGAGGACGAGCTGGCCGCCCACGTGGGCGTACCCCAGAGCACCGAGCCGCTGCCCGCGGACCCCACCGAATTTGACGCAACCGACGACGAGACCAAGGAAGCCTGACACCCATGAGCACTCTTGCCATCACCGATCTGCACGTCTCGGTCCAGACCGAGGCCGGGCCCAAGGAGATCCTCAAGGGCGTCGATCTGACCATCAACTCCGACGAGGTCCACGCGATCATGGGGCCGAACGGCTCCGGGAAGTCCACCCTGGCCTACTCCGTCGCCGGCCATCCGAAATATTCCGTGACCAGCGGCAGCGCCACCCTCGACGGTGAGGACCTCCTCGCGATGTCGGTCGACGAGCGCGCCCGCGCCGGATTGTTCCTCGGGATGCAGTATCCGGTCGAGGTCCCCGGGGTCTCGGTGTCGAACTTTCTGCGCACCGCGAAGACCGCCGTGGACGGCGAGGCGCCGAAATTGCGCCACTTCGTGAAGGCCGTCAACGAGACGCTGGACCGCGTCAACCTCGACAAGTCGTTCGCCCAGCGCTCGGTCAACGAGGGCTTCTCCGGCGGTGAGAAGAAGCGCCACGAGATTGCCCAGCTGGAGATCCTCAACCCGCGCTTCGCGATCCTCGACGAGCTCGACTCGGGTCTCGACATCGACGCGCTGCGGATCGCGGCCGACGGGGTGAACCGGTTCGCCGCGCAGGGCGATCGCGGGGTGCTGCTGATCACGCACTACACGCGGATCCTGAACTACATCAAGCCGGACCACGTCCACGTGTTCGTCGACGGCCGGATCGCCGCCCAGGGCGGCGCGGAGCTGGCGGATGAGCTCGAGGCCGAGGGCTATGACAAATACCTCCGGGCGGCGAAGGCCTGATGACCCAAGCTGAGCTGGATCCCCACGCCGCGCATCCCGCCACGCGGGCGGCGCGGTCGCGGACCAATGACGAGATCCCCGAGGTCGAGCCGATCCGCGGGGCGCAACTGCCGCTGCCCTATCCGATCAACACCGAGATGGTGCGCGCGGACTTCCCGATCCTGAGCCGCGAGATCGACGGCAAGCCGCTGATCTATCTGGACTCGGCGAATACGTCGCAGAAGCCCTATGCGGTGATCGACCGGGTCACCCAGCACTATCGCTGGCACAACGCCAACGTCGCGCGGGCGATGCACGTGCTCGGCGCGGAGGCGACCGATGCGTTCGAGGGGGCGCGCGCCAAGGTGGCCGCGTTCATCGGGGCGTCGCGCTCGGAGGAGGTCGTGTTCACCAAGAACGCCTCCGAGGCGCTGAACCTGTGCGCGAACTCGCTCGGATCGCGGCTGCGCCCGGGCGACGAGATCGTGGTCTCGGTGATGGAGCACCACTCCAACATCGTGCCGTGGCAGATGCTGTGCGAGCGGACCGGGGCCGTGCTGCGGTGGTTCGACATCACCGAGGAGGGGCGCCTCGATCTGGAGACCGCCCGCGCCGAGGGCCTGATCAACGAGAAGACGAAGATCGTCTCGCTGACCTGGGTGTCGAATGTGCTCGGGACGGTCAACCCGGTGCGCGAAATTGCGGACTGGGCCCACGCGCACGGAGCGCTGATGGTCCTGGACGCCTCCCAGGGCGTACCCCAAATTCTCACCCGCGTGAGGGATCTCGGCATCGATCTGATGGCGTTCACCGGCCACAAGATGGTCGGCCCGACCGGCATCGGCGTGCTGTGGGGCCGCTATGACCTGCTCGCGGAGATGCCGCCATTCCTCGGCGGCGGCGAGATGATCGAGATCGTCAAGATGACCGGCTCGACCTATGCCGGTCCGCCGCACCGGTTCGAGGCGGGAACGCCGCCGATCGCGCAGGCGGCCGGGCTCGGCGCTGCGGTCGACTATCTGTCCCGGATCGGGATGGGCTCGATCGCCCGGCACGAACGGGAGATCACGGCGTACGCCCTGGCGGGGCTGCAGAGCCTGAACGGGCTGACGATCCTTGGGCCGACCGAGGCCGTCGCGCGCGGGGGAGCGGTCGCGTTCCGGATCGACGATGTGCACCCGCACGATGTGTCGCAGTTGCTCGACTCGAAATTGATCGCCGTGCGCGGTGGGCATCACTGTGCGCGGCCGCTGCACGAGCGGCTCGGCATCCAGTCGTCGACGCGGGCGAGCTTCTATCTGTATACGACCAGGGCCGATATCGACGCGCTCGTCGATGGGCTGGATTACACGATTTCATTCTTCAGGGGGCGGTGACGCATGGACGTTGAGGAGCTCTATCAGGAGATCATCCTGGATCACTATCGCGCGAAGCATCACAGCGGGCTGCGCGAGCCCTATGGCGCCGAGGTGCACCACGTGAACCCGTCCTGTGGGGACGAACTGACGCTGCGGGTCGAGCTGGCTGGTGATCGCGTGGCCGATGTGTCGTACGCCGGGGAGGGCTGTTCGATCTCCCAGGCCTCGACCTCGATCATGAGCGATCTGGTGATCGGGAAGACCCTGGCCGAGGCGTTCGAATTGCACGACGAGTTCAAGGTGATGATGGACAGCCGCGGCAAGTATGAGCCGGACGAGGACCAGTTCGAGGACGCGATCGCGTTCGTGGGGGTCGCCCGGTTCCCCGCTCGCATCAAGTGCGCGCTCCTGGGCTGGGAGGCGTTCCGCGACGCGGCCCTGCAGTCCAGTGCTGCTGACAACTGAACGGAGAAGTGATGACTGACTTTATTGAGACCGACGAGCCGAACATCCCTGGCGCCGGTGCCGCGAGCGATGCGCCGAAGGGTGCGCCCGAGGAGGTCGTGTCGCGGCCCGATGTGGCGGCCGCGAACATGGAGTCCGGGGCCGTTGCCGCGCGTCCCTCCGACCTGGTTGATGATGTGCTGCCCGGTGAGGGCGAGGAGCTCGGCGAGGGCGATCACGAGCAGCTGCTCGAGGCGCTCAAGGACGTCGTCGACCCCGAGCTCGGGATCAACATCGTCGACCTCGGCCTGGTCTATGGCCTGCACGTCGACGACGACTCCGCCGTGACCGTGGACATGACCTTGACCTCCGCTGCGTGCCCGCTCACCGACGTCATCGAGGCCCAGACCGAGACCGCGTTGGACGGGCTCTCCACCCGGACCACCATCAACTGGGTCTGGATGCCGCCGTGGACCCCGGAGAAGATCACCGAAGACGGTCGCGAGCAGCTGCGGGCGTTGGGGTTCAACGTCTGAGACGTTCCCGCGGGAACGTCCCCGCGTCCTGACGCCCTCAGCGAACAACCGGGGTGCCCATGGGAGGGTTGACCCATGCGCCGCCTGCTGCAGGGTCATGGGCTCGGGTTGGGTGCTGCTGTTGTCACTGTGATCGGGCTCGTCGTCGGTGCGGCTCTCGCGGGGCAACTCAGCAACGCCTTGGCCATTCGTTTCGAGAACAAGACTGTCCCCACCGAAGAGCCAGCCGCCGCCGACCACCTCGACATCACCCCGCTCGCGCCGCTCGGGGCGCTCACCGCAGCACCCACGATCGCCGATCACCCCCGCACTCAGCTCGCCGAGCGCCTGCTCCGCGAGGCCGTCGCCGACCGGGAGCCGCTGACCACAGCCGCCCCGGTCGCCATCGAGCTCGACCTCACCGACCCGGACCAGCAAGAAATCCTGCCGGGCAGCGAGGAGGCCTACCTCATCGACGTCTCCGACTCCACCGTCACCATCCGCGCCGCCTCTGCGCTCGGCGCGACCAACGGATTGTTCCGCATCGTTGCCGGGCACGACTGGCGCGACCTCGCGACGCCGCTGGTCACCCCGGCGCTGGGGGACCGGTTCGTGGACACGGGTGCGGTGGGGGTGCGCCCGGATCCGGCGGCCTATCGGGCCCAGGACGACTATCAGCATTCCTCGGGGGCGTTGGAGGACGTGGTCCTGCCCGACGCCCCTTATGTCGATCAGGCCGCGCTCGAGCGGGTCCGCGGGGAGTGGCGGGAGCACGTGGACCAGGCGGTGGCCTATGGATACAACGGGGTGGTCAT
>JAUNRO010000265.1 GCA_030544185.1 Propionibacteriaceae bacterium
ATCAACGGGTTCCTCGAATATGTGAATTTCGACCGCCTCGGCGACGGGCACGAAATTTATGCCGCCGACAGCCCCTACCGCGCCCGCCACAACGCGATGAAGCAGCAGGTCGGGGCGATGTTGCGCTATGCCCACGACATGGGGATGAAGGTCGTCTTCAAGTCCGACATGCTCGCGCTGACCGGCCCCCTCGAGGAATACCTCCAGCGCGAGACCGGGCTCGACCCGACGAACCCCAGGCTCTGGGAGGTCTATCGTGCGGGGTTCGATGAGTTCTTTGCCGACTTCGACTGGGTCGATGGGTTCATGATCCGGATCGGGGAGGGCGGCTCGATCTACAACCACCCGGGGTGGGACTACTACTCGGCCCTGGCGGTGACGGATGCCCAAGGCGTACGCACGATGCTCGACACCGCGACCGCCGTCGCCGCCGACCACGACGCGACGATCTATTTCCGCACGTGGTCGGTCGGTGTCGGCGATGTGGGCGATATGCACACCAACCCGGAGACTTACGATCGGCTCCTCGGAGACTTCCGGCGCGACAACCTCGTCGTCTCCACGAAATTTGTGATGGGCGACTTCGACTCCTGGCTGCCGCTGAACCCGACGCTGAGCACGGGCTCCCAGCGCCGTCTCGTCGAGATGCAGGGCCGGCGGGAGTTCGAGGCGTTCAGCTCGATCCCCAACGACGTCGGGCCGCTCCACCAGACCGCGCTCCAGAAATTTCGGGACACCAACCCACACCTCGCCGGGCTCTGGTTGTGGACCCAGGACGGCGGACCGTGGCGGGCGGGACCGATGTCGCTCTATCTCAAGACCGGCAACTGGAAGCTTTATGACCTCAACGTCTATGCCGCGGCCCGGCTCGCGTGGGATCCCGAGGCGGACCTCAACGCGGTCAACGGTGACTGGATCCGCCGGGCCTACACCCGCGATCCCCACGCCGTTGCCGCGATCGGCGCGGTGCTCGCGGACTCGCGGGCGGCGGTGCTGGACGGGCTCTATATCGGGCCGTACGCCGAGCAGCAGGTCTTCGCGCTCGGGTTGGAGCCGCCGCCGATGATGTGGATCTTCAAGTGGGACATCGTGTCCGGTGACTCGGCGGCGCTGTCGGCGGTTTATGTCGCGACCCGTGGCCGGGTCGACGAGGCGATCGCCGCGGGGGAGCGGGCGGTCGGGGTTGCCGAGGGGATGCGGGAGCGGCTGCGCGGGGTGGATCGGCAGGCGTTCGCCGATCCGGGCGACCATGACCGGCTCGTGGCGTCGGTCGACTATGAGGTCGATCTGTTGCGGACGCTGCAGGCCTATCGGGTGCTGGTGCTGCGATATTACGAATGGCTCGACACCGGGTCCGCCGAGGCCGAGCGGGGGTGGCGGGCGGCGCTGCCGATCTGGCAGGCGGCGGTGGCGCAGCACGAGCGGCGCTGGGCGGGTGACCTGGATCTGCCGCCGTTCAATTTCTTCGCGGCGCGGGCGGGGATGGCGTACGCGGAGCGAGTCGACGCGATCCGTTGGGCCGCGGGTGCGCTGTTGCTGGCGTCGGTGCTGGGTCTCGCGGCCGTGCCGGGTGTGCGGCGGGGGGCGTTCCGGCCGTGGGCGGGGCCGATGGGGTCGATTCGGGGCCGGGGCCAGGGTCGCTGGGGCCTGGTGATCCCGGCGCTCGTGGCGCTCGGGAGCCAGGCGGCGTTCAGCGCCGGCCGCGCGCCCTGGTATCTCCTGCTCAGCCTCGGCTTCCTCGGCCTGTTCGCCGCGATTGTGCGGTTGGTGCTGGCGCGATGGCGGCCCGGGGCCGATGGCGCGTGGCTGTGGAACACGATGGGCGGCGCGTGGCTGCTGGGGGCGGTGCTGTTCCTCGGCGCGGTGGCGGTGCGGGGGCCTGGGGCGTACTGGTTCCGCTTCTGGACCGACGACACCGCCCGCGGGTGGTATCTGAGTGTTGCCGCCGGGCTCGTCGTCTGGTGGCTGGCGGCCGTGGTGACGGGGCTGGCATCGGGTTATGGAATGGGAGTACGCCGCGGGGTCGGCGCGGTGCTGCTCGGTCTCGGGGTGCCGTTGGTGCTGGTCGGCGCCGGCCTGGGGATCGCCGGACTGGAGCGGGCGCTGACGACCCTGAACGACGAACTAGCGCTGTTGCCCCTGGGGCTGTCCCGGATCCTCGGGCTCACGGTGCACCTCGGGATTCCGCAGACCTTGCCAGCCTGGGTTGGGGGAGTGGGGGCGGGTCTGGCCGCGGCCGGCACGTTGCTGCTGCGGAGGACGACGCGGCGTCCGGCCTGATGGAAACATAAGTATCTGAGGAAACTCAGGTATCTGCGCGAAGCGCTCGGCGCCACCCGCGCCCAAGGGTTGATGGGCACAAAATTGCCGCCACCGAGATGCCCGGACGGCGTTTCGGAAGTTTCCTCAAGTCAGAATTTGATCTGATTGCGTGAGCAACCAAGAGGCCTTGCTGGACTGCTGGCGCTGCGTAGGGCAGACTCACTATTCCCCAAGTGTGTAAGAGCATGGTTGGCGTGACCCCGGGTGTTGGTCCGGCGCTGAGTTCGTTCGCATCCCGGGTGCGCCGCGACGCATGGCTGGATGCTCCACACGATTCTTGCCGAGCGGTCAAAACCATCTGCTAGGTCAAGTAGTGTGACCCAATACTCATGGTTTCCATGAGATCAATTCATTCGCAATGAGGAAGTTTCCTGAATTATGTGTTAACTTCCTCATGAGGCGGTTGAGAGACCGTGTTCAGACACAGAAGGACTGGCGCCATGAGTTTCGATCGCGTGAGTGAGCGGCGAGGATCGGTTCGCCCGGGCACATTGCGCCGAGCGGCCGACCTGGTCACGCGCAGGGGATCGATGCGCCAGCGAGTCGGCAAATGTGCGGCGCTGTTCGCCGTGCTGGCCCTGCTGTCGGGCCTGCTGTCCTGGTCGACCCAGGGCCTTCCGGCCTTGGCTGGCCCCGTGGTGACCAACAGCGGAAACTTCACCCTGCAGTTGACCGCCACGCCCAATCCGGCGCAGGAGGGCGACACAGTGACTTGGACCGTGACCGTGCGGAACACGCGCACGTCGGGTCGAACCACGATGTACTACCGACCCAGCACTGTCGGCGGGTGGTCAAATCAGGTGGGTCCGACGCTGGCCGGTGTCAACTGCACGCCGGTTCCTGTGGTCGAAGCAGGCGGATGGCAACTTCGGCCCAACTACACGAACTGGTACTCCCTCAGCCCCGGGGGAACCGGAAAGTTCTCCTGCACCACAACCGCGCCGGCGCCCGGCACCTACGACGCGTCGGTCGAGATGAACGCCCGCTTCGGGGCGTCGAACTACGGCACTCTGGATACCGGGTGGACCTCCACCACCACGGCCAGCGAAAGCTTTGTCGTCAGCCCGCCTCCGGTCGCTGACCTCGAGGTCACCAAGGCGGTCTCACCCAACACGACCGTGGCGGCTGGTGCCGATGTCACCTACACGATTACCGTGGCCAACAAGGGTGCAGCGAGCACCAACAGGTTCACGTTGACCGACACGGTCCCTGCGAACTTCAGCAATATCCGGGTCACTCAACCAGCCACAGGATGTTCGGTCGATCAGGTCACTCGAGTCGTCACCTGCGTAAATCAAACAGTCCCCACTGGCACGGCAACGAACACCTACACGATCGCCGCCACGGCGACGACACCTGGGTCGACGAGTAACACGGCCACCGCAAGCACGCTGCCCGAGGAATCGGTCACGACGAACAACACGTCCGCGCCGGCAACGGTGACCGTCCAGGCGGCCGATCTGACCGTCACCAAGACGGCCACCCCGAGCACCGTCGTCGCCGACCAGCCGGTCACCTTCGACATCGTTGTCAAGAACGATGGCAATGCCAACAGCAGCGGGTACACGCTCACCGATATCGTGCCGTCCGCCTTCACCTCGGTCGCATATAGCGGAACGCCCCCGTCCGGGTGCTCCGTCGCCGGAAACACTCTGACCTGCACGGGGCAAGGAGCCCTGGCACCGGGCACGAGCAGGGCATACAAGCTCACGGCCATCGCGAACACCCCCGGCGCGGCTCCGAACACGGCCACGATCTCCGGGACCCAGAACGAGAGCAATACCACGAACAACTCGGCCACTGCTCCGGTGCAGATCCAGTCGGCCGTTGCCGACTTGGGCATCACCAAGACAGCCTCGCCGACCGGGCCCGTGGCCCAGGGCGACACGGTCACCTACACCGTGACCGTCCGGAACAATGGCAACACCGCCAGTCAGCCCTACCATCTGTACGATCCGGTCCCGGGTGCCTTCAACGCGGTCAACGTTACGAGCGTGACCCCGGCCAGCACCGCGTGCACTGTCAGCTCGGCGGGCTTGGTTGAGTGCCCCACTCAGGCCGGCCTCGCTCCCAACGCATCGCGCACCTACACGATCACCGCAGTCGTTCAGTCGACCTCCGCCGGCACCGCGACCAACACGGCGAGTCTGTTGGGGACCGACAAGTCAGCCAGTGCTGATGTCACCATCGCCGCGGCCGCGCCCAATTTGGGCATCACCAAGACCGCCTCGGCCACCGAGG
>JAUNRO010000266.1 GCA_030544185.1 Propionibacteriaceae bacterium
GCTCGGGCAGTTCGACATCTTCGCGCCCGAGCCGGTCGCGCCGCATGGGCGGCTGCTGCTGGTCGCGCCCAACATCGCCCACGCCGAGACCGAGCTCGGGGTCGACCCGAAGGACTTCCGGTTGTGGGTCTGCCTGCACGAGGAGACCCACCGGGTGCAGTTCACCGCGCACCCCTGGCTGCGCGGCTATCTGCGCGAGCAGGCCCAGGTGGTGACCGAACTGACAGACATGTCCGCGCCGGGATGGGAGGACCTGGCCCGGCTCGTGACCGGCCGGACCGGCCGCGGGGAACGCCCGGTCAGCCTCCTCGATCTGCTGCCCGACACGGTCGACGTCCGGTCGACGCTGGCGCAGGTGACGGCGGTGATGTCGCTGCTGGAGGGTCACGCGGATGTGGTGATGGACCGGGTCGGCCCGCGGGTGATCACCTCGGTCGCGCGGATCCGCGCGCGCTTCGAGCGCCGCCGCGACGGCCGCTCGGGAATGGACCGGCTCGTGCGCCGGGTGCTGGGGATGGACGTGAAACTCGCGCAGTATCGCGATGGCGCAAAGTTCTGTCGTGCGGTCATCGGCGCGGCCGGGATCGACGGGCTCAATCGGGCGTTCACCGCGCGGGAGGCGCTGCCGGAGCTCGCGGAGATCCACGAGCCGCGGCGCTGGCTGGAACGCATGGGGCTCTACCTGGAACGCATGGGGCTGTAGGGGGAGAAGCTGATGGCGAAGAAGTCACTTGGCCCGGCGATGGCAGAACTCGTCGCGGCCGTGGAGGCTGCGCTGGGGCAGACGCAGGTGCCGCTCATCGTGGGCTGCTCGGGCGGTGCGGACTCGCTCGCGCTCGTCGCGGCGACCGCGATCGTGGCCCAGCGCCGCGACCTGCCGGCGCGCGCGGTCGTGATCGACCACGGCCTGCAGGAGGATTCCGCCGCGGTGGCGAAGAAGGCCGCGTCCCGGGCCGAGAAGGTGGGGCTGCCGGCCGATATCGTCGCCGTCACCGTGGTCCCCGACGGCACGGGGCCCGAGGCCGCCGCCCGCGCGGCGCGGCACGAGGCGCTGGAGCACGTGGCCGAGGCACTCGGCGCGCTGGTGCTGCTCGGGCACACCCTCGACGACCAGGCCGAGACCGTGCTGCTGGGGCTGGCCCGCGGCTCGGGGGCGCGCTCACTGAGTGGGATGGCGCCCGCGCGCGATTGCTTCCTGCGGCCGTTCCTGGGCGTACGCCGGGAGGTCACCGAGGCCGCCTGCGCCGAGCTGGACACGAAATTCTGGTCCGATCCGCACAATGACGACCTGGGGTACGCCCGGGTGCGCGTCCGCAAGAAGGTGATGCCGATGCTGGAGTCCCAGCTGGGGCCCGGGATCGCGGAAGCGTTGGCCCGGACCGCGGTGATGCTGCGCGACGACACCCAGGTGCTCGACGAGCTGGCCGAGGAAGCGGTCCCCCAGTTGGCGGGGCCCCTGCCGGTCGGCGATCTGCCGCAGGAGGAGGCGCTGCGGCGCCGGGTGCTGCGCCGCTGGCTGCTGGCGCAGGGGGCGGCCGAGCCGGCGTACGCCCATGTCAAAGCCGTCGAGGCACTCGTCACCGACTGGCGCGGGCAGAAATGGGTGGAAGTCCCCGGCCTGCGCGTGGGTAGGGCGGCGGACCGGTTGCTCGTGATGACAGACTGAGCCCCGTGGACGACACACACATCCCCGCCGATCTGGAACGAGTGCTGTTCACCGCCGAGGAGGTGCAGGAGCGACTGGCCGAGATCGCAGCCGAGATCAACGAGGAATACCGCGACAAGGACCTATTGCTGGTTGGCGTGCTGACCGGAGCGGTCATGGTCATGGCCGATCTGTCGCGAGCGCTGACCATCCACTGCTCGATGGACTGGATGGCGATCTCATCCTATGGCTCGGGCACGCAGTCCTCGGGTGTGGTCCGGATCCTCAAGGACCTCAACACCGATATCTCCGGGCGGCATGTGCTGGTGGTGGAGGACATTATCGATACGGGGCTGACGCTGTCCTATCTCGTGTCGAACCTGCTGTCCCGCGAGCCGGCGAGCCTGGAGATCATGACGATGTTCCGCAAGCCCGAGGCGGCGGAGAACGCGGTCGATGTGAAATGGGTGGGATTCGACATCCCCAACGAGTTTGTGGTCGGCTATGGGCTCGACTATGACGGGCGTTATCGCAACCTCAAGTGCATCGCCTCACTGGCTCCGCACATCTATTCCTGATCGCGGAGTGGGGCCGGTGGCGGTGTCTGAGGGCAGGACGCCGCATGATATTTGGGGGGTCGCGGGTAAAGTCGTGATGCTTCCATTCGCTCCTTAGGTAGGTCATGAACCTCTCTCGTATATTCCGCGGGCCGCTGTTCTGGATCATCATCGGCATCCTGGGCCTGTTCGTGATCCTGGATGTGGCGCGCGGCGCCGACGGATATGCCCAGAAGCCGACCTCGGAGGTGATCGCCCGGATCAACAGCAATGACCACCTCCAGGACGTCGAACTCGTGGAGAACGAGCAGGTCATCCGGGTGACGGTGGACGACGACACCAAGATCAAGGCCAACTGGGTGGGCGAGCAGTCTGTCGATATCGCGAACCGGCTCCAGGAGCGGTCGGAGGCGGGGTCGCTGGACAGCTATACGGTGCGGGTGCCGCAGCCGGGGTTCTTCAACTACATCCTGCCGACGCTGTTGCCGTTCCTGCTGATCGGCATCATCTTCTTCTTCCTGCTCACCTCGATGCAGGGCGGCGGCTCCCGGGTCATGCAGTTCGGCAAGTCGAAGGCGAAGGTGACCTCCAAGGACACTCCGAAGACGACGTTCGTCGATGTCGCTGGGTGCGAGGAGGCCATCGAGGAACTGCACGAGATCAAGGAATTCCTGTCGGAGCCGACGAAGTTCCAGGCGGTCGGTGCGAAGATTCCCAAGGGCGTGCTGCTCTATGGCCCGCCCGGCACCGGCAAGACGCTGCTGGCCCGCGCGGTCGCCGGTGAGGCCGGGGTGCCGTTCTTCTCGATCTCCGGCTCCGACTTCGTGGAGATGTTCGTCGGTGTCGGCGCCTCCCGTGTGCGCGACCTGTTCGAACAGGCCAAGGACAATGCCCCGGCGATCGTGTTCATCGACGAGATCGACGCCGTCGGCCGCCATCGCGGTGCTGGCATGGGCGGCGGTCACGACGAGCGTGAGCAGACGCTGAACCAGCTGCTGGTTGAGATGGACGGCTTCGACGTGCGCGGCGGCGTGATTCTGATCGCCGCCACGAACCGGCCCGATGTCCTCGATCCCGCGCTGCTGCGCCCGGGCCGCTTCGACCGCCAGATCCAGGTCGATGCGCCCGACATGAAGGGCCGCTGGGAGATCTTGAAGGTGCATGCCCAGGGCAAGCCGATCTCCGACGGCGTGGAACTCAAGGCGGTCGCTCAGCGTACGCCGGGGTTCACCGGTGCGGACCTCGCGAATGTGCTCAACGAGGCGGCGCTGCTGACCGCCCGCTCCAACCGCAAGCTCATCACGGCCGACGACATGGACGAGGCGATCGATCGCGTCATCGCCGGACCGCAGCGGCGGACGCGGTTGATGAGCGAGAAGGAACGCCTGATCACCGCCTATCACGAGGGCGGCCACGCCTTGGTCGCGGCGGCGATGCCGGGGACCGACCCGGTGCAGAAGGTGACGATCCTCCCGCGCGGGCGCGCGCTGGGCTACACGATGGTGATGCCGGAGGACGACAAGTACTCCAACACCCGCGGTGAGCTGCTCGATCAGCTGGCCTACATGCTGGGCGGGCGCGCGGCCGAGGAGATGGTCTTCCACGACCCGACGACGGGCGCCTCGAACGACATCGAGAAGGCGACCGCGGTCGCGCGGGCGATGGTGACCCAGTATGGGATGAGCGATCGCATCGGTGCCATCCGGCTGGGCCGGGGTGACGCCGAGCCGTTCCTGGGCATGGAGATGGGCGGCAACCACAGCCGTGACTACTCCGAGCAGGTGGCCGCGGTCGTCGATGAAGAGGTGAAGACCCTCATCGCGACCGCCCACCAGGAGGCCTATGACGTGCTGGTGGCCAACCGCGATGTCCTGGACGAGCTCGTCCGCCAGCTGTTCGAGAAGGAGACCCTCGACCGGCACGAGGTCGCGGCGGTCTTCCAGGCGCTGCGCAAGTGGCCGAAGCGGCCGGCGTGGACCGGGTCCGACCTGCGCAAGCCGTCGGAGATCCCGCCGGTCACCCCGCCCCCGCAGCCCGCGCTCCCCGAGCCCGCGCACCCGGCGGGTGGCGTCCAGCTGCCTCCGGGACAGACCGGCGGCCAGGGCCCGATGCCGCCCTATCAGCCCGGTGGGGAGACTCCGCTCGGCGACGGCCCGCGCGGCCCGCAGGTCTCCGGCTGATTCGTTTCGGCGGGCGCGCCGCGCTTCTCAACGGGACTGCGCGTGTCGGCGCCCCAGCTTCGGTTGTGCGTGTCTGCGCCCCGACGTGGGCTGTGGGTGTCTTCGCCCCCATTGGGCTGTGCGCACCGGCGTATGCAACTGATACGCCCAATGG